>DATKEJ010000468.1:0-5740 GCA_035512315.1 Rhodothermales bacterium
GCACGTTGAACACCTCGGGGTGGGCTTTCTCGATCTCGTCGAGGAGCACGACGCTGTACGGGTGCCGTCGAACCGCCTCCGTGAGCTGCCCTCCCTCTTCGTATCCGACATATCCCGGAGGCGCCCCGATCAAACGGCTGACGGTATGTCGCTCCTGGTATTCGCTCATGTCGATCCGAACGATCGCGCGCTCGTCGTTGAACAAAAACGCCGCGAGCGCCTTCGCGAGTTCGGTCTTTCCGACCCCGGTCGTGCCGAGGAAAATGAATGATCCCGTCGGCCGATTCGCATCCTGAAGCCCGGCTCGACCGCGGCGCACTGCGTTGGCAACCGCTTCAATCGCGTCGCGCTGCCCCACGACGCGCTTCTCGAGCTCGTCCTCGATACGCAGCAGCTTCATGCGCTCGCTCTCCAGCATTCGCGAGACGGGGATACCAGTCCATCGCGAAACGATGCCGGCGATATCCTCGGCGTCGACCTCCTCCTTCAGCATGGCGCCATTCTGCTGTATGGATGCGAGGAATGCATGGATGTCCTCCACTCGTTGCTGCAGTTCGGGGATCTTTCCGTATCGGATTTCAGCGACCTTCCCGAGCTCGCCTTCGCGCTCCAGCGTCTCGGCCTCGAATCGCAGTGCCTCCAGCTCCTCTTTAGCCCGCTGGAGCTTTTCAATTTGCTCGCGCTCCTGCGTCCACTGCGAACGCAGGCGGGTACCCTCCTCCTTCAAGTTGGCGATCTGGCCATTCAGCGACGACAACTTTTCCTTGTCGCCTTCCCGCTTGATTGCCTCGCGCTCGATTTCGAGCTGACGGATCTGACGTTCGAGCTGATCGAGGTCTTCAGGCAGGGAGGCCAATTCGATTCGGAGCCGGGCAGCGGCCTCGTCAATCAGGTCGATCGCCTTGTCCGGCAGAAAACGATCCGTGATGTACCGGCTGCTCAATTCCGCCGCCGCGATGATGGCCGCGTCCGTTATTCGCGTTCCATGGTGCACTTCATACCGGTCCTTGATTCCGCGCAGGATCGAGATCGTGTCATCGACCGAAGGCTCGTCTACCATGACCATCTGGAAGCGCCGTTCGAGGGCCTTGTCCTTCTCGATGTACTTCCGGTACTCATCCAGGGTGGTGGCGCCGATCGCCCGGAGGTCGCCTCTGGCAAGCGCCGGCTTGAGGATATTGGCGGCGTCCATGGCGCCCTCGGCGGCCCCCGCTCCAACCAAGGTGTGCATCTCGTCGATGAAAAGCACGAGCCGGCCAGCCGATTCCGACACCTCCTTCACCACCGCCTTGAGACGATCCTCGAATTCCCCTCGATACTTCGCGCCCGCGATGAGCGAACCCATGTCCAGCGCGACGATTTGTCGATCCTTCAGATTGTCAGGAATGTCGCCCTGGACGATCCGAATGGCCAGCCCTTCCGCGATGGCGGTCTTCCCCACCCCGGGTTCCCCGACCAACACGGGATTGTTCTTTGTGCGTCTCGACAGGATCTGCAACACGCGACGGATTTCCTCATCGCGCCCGATCACCGGGTCGATCTTGCCCAGCCGCGCCAGCTCGTTCAGGTTCCGCGTGTATCGTTTCAGCGCATTATAGCGCTCCTCGGCGTGCTCATCGGTCGCGCGCTGGCCCCCGCGCACTTCCTTGAGAACTTCGAGAATCAGCTCGCGATTAATTCCGAGCTCGCGAAGAACACGACCCAGCGCCTCCTGTGAGTCGGCCAGACCGATGAGAAGGTGCTCACTAGAGACATACTCGTCCCCGAGTGACTCTGCCTCCTTAAGAGCGGCGTCGAACACCTTATTGAGGTCGTTCCCCACATATTGTCCGGAAACGCTGGCCCCGGTCACGGTCGGGAGCTTATCAAGTACCTCAGCTACCCGTGCCTCGAGCACCGGCCGCGCAACTTCCAACTTCTGCAGCATCGACGCGACAACGCTGCCCTCGTCCTCCAGGAATGCGCGCATGAGGTGCGCGGGCTCAAGTCCCTGATGGTTCATCGACGCCGCAATTTGCGTCGCCGCCTGAACCGTCTCACGCGCCTTAACTGTAAACTTTTGTAACTTCATATTTTTAAGTCGAACGTCGAACGTCGAACGTCGAACGTCGAACGTCGAACGTCGAACGTCGAACGTCGAAACGTCTTGAGGATCCGATGTCCGATGTCGGACCCGTGACCCGGTCAGGTCGGTTATCTACTGAATGACCGATTTCGATCCTGTGACCGGTCACAACCCATCCAAGACCGTGCCGCTTGGCCTGTCGTGCCAGAATGGCAGGGGAAAGTCGAGCGTCGACCGTCGAACGTCATACGTCGGACATCAAACGTCAGACCTTTTATTCAAAGAAGAACACAGAGGGGTTGGCGGGGGCAGCAGCGTCACTGTCCCCTCTCCGAGGAGCCTTGCCCGGCGACGCCCCTGGATCCCGGGTCAAGCCCGGGATGACAGGCGTTCGACGTTCGACGCTCGACGCTCGACCCCTCCTCGCTCGCTCAACAACATGGTGACGCGAAACCCGGTGCTCGCTCGTTCGGGGCAGGCCGTTCGACGTTCGACGTTTGACGTTTGACGTTCGACGCTCAGACGCTCTTGCCGGCGAGGCGACCAAAGTAGGCGAAGAAGTGAATCAGAGATCGTATTCCCTTCTCGAATCGATCGAGCCCGAAATGCTCGTTGGGAGAGTGGATCGAATCAGTGTACAGGCCAAAACCCATCAGAATGGTATCGAGGCCAAGGATGTTCTTGAAATCGGCCACGACGGGGATGGATCCGCCCTCTTTGGTCAACACGGGCTTCTTCCCCATGACGGCCTCCATGGCTTCGGAAGCAGCTCGCATCGCGGGCGACGAAGTATCGACCACGATGGGCGAGCCCCCGTGAAGCACCCTGAAATCCAGTTTCATGGTGGGCGGCGTGTGCTTCTCGAAATGCGCACGCATCTTGTCGACGATGTCGTCCATGTTCTGGTCGGGAACGAGTCGCGTCGAGATCTTGGCGGTGGCCCGGGCCGGGAGCACCGTCTTCGCGCCTTCGCCCTGGTATCCGGACCAGAAGCCGTTCACGTCGAGGGTTGGACGCACCGTCGTACACTCGAGCACGGTGTACCCGGCTTCCGTCGTCGTCCGTTCGATGCCAATCGACTCCTTCCACTCGGCCTCGTCGAACGGCAGGGCGGCGTACTCCTCCCGCTCTTCCTCCGTCAGGGGCTTCACGTCATCGTAAAACCCTTCGATGGCGACGCGGTGCTTCTCGTCGTGCAGCCCGGCGATCAGCTTAGCCAGCGCATTTGCCGGATTCTCGACGGCGCCGCCGTAAACACCGGAGTGGAGATCCCTCGACGGTCCTGTGAACGATACCTCAACGTAAGCCAGACCGCGGAGCGCACTGGTGATCGATGGAACATCAGCAGCGAAAAGAGCCGTGTCGCACACGAGCACGACGTCTGCCGCAAGCAGATCCTTGTGGTCTGCCACGAAGCTCGCCAGGTTGGTCGACCCGACTTCTTCCTCTCCCTCGAAAAGAAACTTCAAGTTGACCGGCAGCCCCCCCTCTGTGTTCATGAAGGCCTCGACGGCCTTCAACTGCATGAACAGTTGCCCCTTGTCGTCGCTTGACCCGCGCGCATAGAGCTTCCCGTTCCGCCGGGTCGGCTCGAAGGGCGGCGAGTTCCACAACTCGTACGGCTCGGGCGGTTGCACGTCGTAGTGACCGTAGCAAAGCACCGTGGGCTTGGATGGGTCGGAGCCGTGCTTCCCGAAAATGATTGGATGGCCGGGCGTATCAACCAGCGAGGCTTCGCGGATGCCGATCCTGAGCAACTCGTTGCGAAGCCACTCAGCGCCGCGCAGGACGTCGCGCCGATAATTTGCGTCCGTGCTCACGGAAGGGATGCGAAGAAAGGTCTCCAGCTGGCTGACAAAGGCGTCCATCTGGCGGGATACGTACTTGAGCGCCTGCTCCATATGAATTGTCGTCACTTATAGCTCGCTCTCATCACGCCAGCGGGATAGCCGCCATGCGGCTGATGAATCCGGCCTCACAAGTGTGAAGTTCACGTTTCCGTCACCACGGAGGACATCGCTCCCCTCGATGGAAACGGCGAGATTGAAAGAGCGAATAATACGGGATCTGCGGTTTTGCTCCGTAATGTCTTGCGCAATTATCTGATTCCACTGCAGGCGGATGAAATCCGACCCCTGAAACAGGCGCCTCGTTGCCTCCAGCTCCTGAGTGAATCCCCACTGCCGATCGATCTGAGCGTCGAAGTCTCGATAAACGAACACAAAAGACGAATCGATTAACGGCTCATACAGCGAAATGTCCCTCAGTTCATACGCGTTTCGAAAAACGTCGAAGAATCCGTCGATCGTGGTCGGATCACCCACGAAATCGGCAAAGGGATCACCGTCCTCGAGGCCCGGCGCGAACGGATTGCAGGAAAGACTCGTGACAACCATCGCGACGCCCAGCGGGGTGATGAGCCACCCAAACCCGGAGCGACAAGACCGCAGGTGAGGTGTCACTTTACAAAACTCGCCTTCAGTTCGCTCCACGAGGCCACCGTCTGCGACTCCGAGTCCACGTCAACCCATCGGTGCAGATACCAGAGTCCCTCTTCCGATCTTTCTATTTCCCAGATCAGTCTTCCCTGAAATTCGGTGGGGATGTCTTCTGCCGTCCGGCTGTGTCGTACGGTGAGGATGTAGTTTGCGTCGAAAACGTACTTTTCGTCGCTGAGGACGTTCTCCGTCTGGTCAAGCAGCTGCAGGTCGTGGCCGCTGGAGAACCCGGAAGACGCGACCAGGCGGCTGAAATACGTTTCCTCGTCGGCGCGACCCCATCCTTGCCACAATGCCGCTTCCCGAGCACGCGCCGCCTGGGAGGGCTCGAATGCGAAATCAGCGTCGAGCGAGCGAAGATAATTGCCCGAGTTCATCTCAGCGACGGCGGTCTTCAAATTGTCGACGACACGATCAGGCGTGTCGGGCTGGAGCCATGTGCCGACCCCGGCTTGGGGTGGCTCCGGATCTCGCGTGGCAAACACGTCGCACCCGATCAACAGTCCGAGAACAGGGACGGTCAGACCGATCCGCGCCCAAACTGCCGATTTATGCCGTGTCCTCATTTCGAACGCGCGAACATGATCAGGCGGGGTGATTCGGGTGAGTACGGCGAGCCCTGAGCGTCTCCGAGGACATTCTCGATGACCAACCCTACGTCCTCATACATCCTCTCAAAATCACTGAGCCGCAGGAGGCGCACCGACTCCTGGAACACCTGATCGGGACTCCCTGCCTGCTTCAGCGTGATCTCCTTGACCAAACGTGGACCGTCGACCCACCGACGCTGGACGACTCTGAGGGCCCCTTCGCGGCGCTCGTCGACCGGAACGAGGTCGGCCACCACGTAATCCACGTTCATGAAATCCTGCACCAGCCACGCATCCTCCTTCATCGCGGTGGCCATCGCCTTGATGCTCTTCTGGTGGTCGGCGTCTTTCTCGAAATAACCGAAGGACGTAAAGAGGTTGACGACCAGGTCAAAGCAATCGGTGCAGGGGGCCACGCGCATGTCGCCCTCTTCAAACTCGATCTCCAGTTGTTCCTGTCGCGCCAGCCGGCGGGCGGTTTCGATCGCGCGTGGAGAAAGGTCGATACCCGTAACCCGATACCCGTGTCTGGCGAACGCTCTCGCGTGCCGACCTCGCCCGCAAGCGACGTCGAGCACTGAGCTCCC
>DATKEJ010000469.1:0-2600 GCA_035512315.1 Rhodothermales bacterium
ACACTTTGGCCAGTGGGTCCAGCGCCTTGCGGTGCATGCCCATGCGGCCAGCCCGATTCCAATCTCTAGCCGTCTTAAGTTGAATGGTTTCAAGCCTTTCGGCAAGAGGATCGATGTCGGGATCATTGGTATAGATGCCATCCACGTCGGTCCAGCGCTCAAAAACGTCCGCTTTCAGGACGGAGGCCAGAACCGCGGCTGAGTAGTCACTTCCGCCGCGTCCGAGAGTTGTCGTTCGACCGTGCCTGTCGCTGGCGACGAAGCCGGTCACGACCCGGATGCCGGACGAACTGGCATACCAATCAGTGACGAGTTTTCTCGTCGTCTTCCAATTGATTCGGGCTGCGCCGAACGAGCTGTCGGTCCTGATGAAATTCGCCGCATCATGAGGTGTGGCCGAGCGTCGATACTGTGTGATGCACGTCGCCAGGAGCGGGGCAGAGAGCCGCTCACCGACTGCCAGAATCTCGTCTCTCACTGCCATGTCGCCTGTCGATCGCGTTCCGATTCGTTCCCACAGGCGGGCGCACAGGCCGTCAACGGTCTCCCTGTACGACTCGAACAGCGAGCTCGAAAGAAGCCCGGACGCGATGCGCAGGTGTCTGTCTCGAATCGCTCTCAGGGTTCCTGCCTGGCCAGGCTCACCCGCGCCGTCGGCCAACGAGACCAGCTCGTTCGTAACGCCTTTAAGGGCTGACACTACGATTATTCCGTTGTCTTCAGGAACCGTGTCCGAAATAATCGACACGACTCGTCGCACGTCGCCCGCTGTCGCGAGCGAGGATCCTCCGAACTTCAATACCTTCAAGCCGCGTCCCATCTCATTGCCTCTCTGTTACAATACTCCTCGGATAAGACCTCTTTACTCCATTTCAGCACGCGTCGGTTCAGCTCCTCCAGCTCAATGAGGAACGAATCGTGTCCATGCGGGCTGTCGATGACTTCGAGCACCGCGTTCGGCAAGTGATCCGCCAACTCGCGTTGCTCATTAAGTGGATACAGGATGTCGGACGTAATGCCTACGACCAATGCCGGTTGTTTGATCTCGCGCAGTACATCCTCATATTCGCCGCGTCCCTTGCTAACATCGTGCCGGTTTAATTGCTTCGTCATCGAGACATAGCAGCTCGCGTCGAAACGATCGACGAGCTTTTTGCCCTGATACCGCAAGTAGCTCTCCATCTCGAAAACAGTATCGTCGGACTCGGTGGTACTCCTCCCGAACCGCTCCTGGTACGAATGCGCGGAGCGATACGACAGCATAGCCACCATACGTGCGGCAGCGAGTCCGGATGCAGGCGGATCGGCGAGATCGTAATCTCCCCCTTTCCATTTGGGATCGGCGTAGATGCAGTGACGCTGGCTCTCGCTCCAACCGATGCTCCAAGCCGAGTGACGCCCACCAACCGCGATCGGAACCAAGCCGCACACGAAGTCGCCGTAAAACGCCCACTCCAGCACTTGCATGGCGCCGAGCGACGATCCGATGGCAAACGCGACTCTCTCGACTCCCAGTTGATCCAGCAGGATGCGATGAAGTCGCACGGTGTCCCGCACAGTGACATCAGGGAAGCGCGATCCGTACCTCTTTCCGGTCGCCGGATCGGTGGTCAGCGGCGAGAGATCACCGTAAGGAGATCCGATAACGGCCGCGCAGACGATGAAATGTCGTTCAGGATCGAGCGCACGACCAGACCCGAGCATGGGCTCCCACCAGTCGGAAACGTCCGTACTCCCAGTGAGCGTGTGGCCCACTAATACTGCGTTGTCACGTCTGGAATTGAGTTTGCCCCACGTGTCGTAACGAACGGACACATTCTCGAGGACTGTCCCGTCGTCGAATCTGAACCGTGGCACTGTTAGGGCAGGCATCGTTCTGATCGTCTTGATCCGGCCGCAAGCGGCGCACCCGTAGTGAAAGACGATCCAGAAGGAGGACGGGCTATTCGGCCCGGCCTGCACAGAGAGAGGATAAAAAACCTCTCCCGCCTGCAGACTTGCGGAAGAGGTGGCAGCTTTGTGGGAGCTGACTCTCCCGCTCATCTTTCCCCGAAACCCTTCGGGGCAGGACTTAGCACCTTCCCTCGCCGGCGCTGAGCCGGCTCAGGGGGTTGCCAGGGTTTCGCAGGGCCTGAACCCTCCACCCTTCTGGATGAGCATTGAATAACGTGGCTAAGGTAAGGTGATTCGATTCTTGAAACAAGCAGGTTGAAAACGCTAGATGCAACGCTAAACGCTAAACGAGAAACGCCAAACGAACTCCTCCGCCCCCTCCGGTCGCTCTGGGCAGACTCGCAGACGTGTCGACGTTCCAGGTTCCAGGTTCCGGGTTCCAGGTTTCCATGCTCGCAGCACCGTCACGATGAGTCGCGGACGTTCGACGTTCGACGTTCGACGTCCATGCCATTTTCATTTTTCATTTTTCATTTCAATAAGCCCCGCCTGTCTCGCGTATTCGAACACATTCCCGGCCTCGACGATCGCCTTGACCGCACCGAGGGGTCGGAGGGCGACCATTTGTCCCGTCGTTCGGTTCTCGAGAGTGGCGGCGCCGACGTCGATGTGAAGCTCATCGCCCGTACGAATCTCCTTGCTGAACC
>DATKEJ010000470.1:0-5327 GCA_035512315.1 Rhodothermales bacterium
AGGTAGCTCGCAATGAGCAGATTCACCTTCTTCGCTCTCCAGCCAATGGGGAGGTTGTGCAAGAGAAGCACAAGCCCGAAAAAGACTACGAACGTGAGCGAATTGAATAGCACCGATGTGCACCTTGGTGGAAATGACCGCCGAAGATAGGGAGGTGCAATCCATTCCGCCAACCTCCGCCCGGATCATTTTCTCGGCTGGCGCGCGACCTATCCCTTCACGATCTGGCCGGCACTCCCCGCCTCCACTGCGGACGCCGAAGTCACATCCTGGGAGTAAAGGGTCATCAGCAGACGCTCGGGCGTCATGGGGGACGAGTAGGGAATGTCGACACCCGGTCTGAACGCTCGAATTGCATCTCGAATGGCGAACCATACGCCAATTCCATACATCAGCGGCGGCTCCCCCACAGCTTTGTTCCCGAACGGCCCGATCGGTTCGTCGGCATCCTCGAGGAACTCGACGCGGATATCGTCGGGCATGAAGTACACGTCGGGTACCTTGTAGGTCGCAAGTGCCGACGACAACAGCCGTCCTTCTGCGTTGTACTGAAGGTCCTCGACCGTCATCCAACCAAGTCCCTGCGCCAACCCGCCCTCCACCTGCCCCAAATCGATCTCCAGATTGAGCGGACGACCGAGGTCGTGGACGATCTTGACCGAGTCTATCTCATAAACGCCGCGAAGACAATCGACGGTAACTTCTACAATCGCAGTACCATACGTGTGGTAAGCGAAAGGACGACCTTTCTCCTTCTTTCTGTCGAAGTGAATGTTCGGCGTCGCAAAATGGCCGTACGCCGACAACGCGACTCTCCGGTCGTACGCCGCAGCGACGAGCTCCTTCCAGGTCATTTCTGTCTCAACCCCGCCTGAAACGACTCGATCTCCCTCGATCCCGATCGCAACGTCGGATGAGCAGCCGAGCATCTCGCGGGCGACCGGGGCCAATCGGTCGAGGATCTGACGGGTCGCTGCAAGGGTGGCATTTCCATTGAGCACAGTAGTCGAACTCGCAGCCGACGCGGACATATTGGCGACGCGCGTCGTGTTCGTCGTCTGCACGCGAATCAGCACCTCATCGATCCCCAGACCGCGCGCCGCTATCTGAGCGATGTTCGTGCTCAATCCCTGGCCCATCTCGATGCCGCCCGTGCTGACAGCCACCGATCCGTCGGTGTAAACGTGCACCAGCGCACTCGCCTGGTTGAGACGAGTCGATGTGAACGAGATCCCGAAACAGATGGGCATAACGGCGACCCCCTTCTTGAGAGCGACATGCCGCTGGTTGTGGTCGTCTCTGTCGGAGAGGACGGCCGGCAGTCCGTACGACGTGACCGCCTGGTCCCAGGTTCGCTCGGCGCGTGCATCGGTCAGCTCCTGGCCATACGGAAACACGTCACCGTTTCGGATCAGATTGCGTCGCTGAATGACCTCCCGCGACACGCCGATCGCATCGGCGAGCTTCGTGAGTGCGCTCTCGATGACGAACATTCCCTGCGGACCACCGAAGCCTCTGAACGCGGTGTTTGGCGGCAAATTCGTCCGGCAAGATGCTCCGAACAAACGGACGTTCGGAATGAAATAGCTGTTCGTGCCGTGATACAGCGTCCGCTCGAGTACTGCCGGTGAAAGGTCGGCGACGGCGCCGGCGTTCTGGAAGTACCGGGCTTCGAAAGCAATCAGCTTGCCGTCGTGTGTCGCCCCGAGCTTGAAATCGGAGGAGTACGGGTGCCGCTTGCCCGTCATGAACATGTCCTGCTCACGACGGAGAACGATCTCGACGGGACGCCCTGTTTTCCACGCGCCCAATGCGACGAGACAGGCCCAGACGGTCGACTGGTCCTCTTTGCCTCCAAACCCGCCTCCGAGCCGAGCGACCTCGACCTCCACGTCGTGATTTCTAAGATTCAGGATGCGGGCAATTCCCTTCTGGGCGGCATACGGACCCTGCGTCGATGAGAAGACGCGCATCCTGCCGCCTTCGAGTGGCACCGCTCGCGCGCGGTGCGTTTCGAGATACACGTGCTCCTGCCCTCCGGTCTCGCAGGTCCCCTCCACGATGACGTCACACTCCGCCCACGCGACATCGACATCGCCCATCTCGAACGTCCGGGTGGCCCCGATGATCTCTCCTCGCAGGAACGCCTCCCTCGGGTCAACGATAACGCGTCGCTCTTCGTATGTAACGCGAACTTTCTCGGCGGCCCGCCGTGCCGCCGATCGCGATTCAGCGACCACGAGTGCGACCGGCTGCCCGATGAAATGGACTTCCGAATCGGCAAGGAGCACTTCGTCCGCGATAATCGGACCGACCTGATTCTCGCCCGGGATGTCAGACGCGGTCAAAATCGCCACTACGCCTTCCGCCGACACGGCCTGGTCCGTGTCGAACCCCGTCATTCTGCCGTGCGCAACGGACGAGACGACGGGCCAGGCGTGCAGCATCCCGGCGGGAGGCGGGGCATCGTCGATAAACTGCGACTCACCTCTCACGTGATATCTTGCATCGATGTGCTTCAAACGAATGCCTCGACAGGTATCTCTTCAGGGTATAGGGTCGTAAGTGAGGCGATGAGCAGCCTGCGGGCCAGCAGCCGCTTGTAATCCGCGCTTCCTCGTATGTCCGATATGGGCGCGATCTCATCATCCAGCACACCGGCGGCCTCCGCCACCGTTTGCGGGGTAAGCTCCGCTCCCGAAAGCAGGCGACTCGTTTCGGAGAGGTGGAGGGGGACAGGCGCGACTCCGCCGACCGCCACCGACGCATGTTCAATCCGCCCATCAGATGCAGTCATTGCCGCTGCGAAATTCACTGTGGCGATGTCAAGCGTCCTGCGTTTGGATACCTTTTCCCAACCGATACGAGTGCCCGACCTGGGTCGCGGGATGAGGATTCGGGTGAGGACTTCTCCCGGGCGGATGTCCATCTGCTTGTACCCCTTGTAGAACGAGGTCATAGCGACCCGCCGCTCGCCTTCCCGCCCTCTGAGCACGAGGTCCGACTCCAGGGCGAGAAGGAGTATGGTCATGTCCCCGATCGGCGAGGCATTGATCACGTTGCCACCCAACGTTGCCCGGGTCCGAATCTGAAGTGAGGCGATGAGGGACATGTAGTATCGAATGTCAGGAAGGATCGCGCGAACAGTCTCACTTCGGGCGAAATCCTCGAACGTGGTTGCCGCGCCCACGTCCACGTACTCACGCCCGTCGAAGATGCCCTCGAGACGCGGATCGGCGTCGATGACGTCGACCGACGTGTGAGGAAGCTCGTCACCTCGTTCGACATAGAGATCGGTGCCCCCGGCGATCCTGTATTCGCTGTGCGTCTCGCCGTTTACCGAAACAGGTGGAACGAGCGCCCTCAATCTATCCTCTATACTTTTAAAATACAGTGGTATAGCGCCTCGCTCCATCAACTCGTGGAGTCCCCGCGCTGCTCCCAGGCGCTCACCGATGATGCGATTCGACGCCTTGAGCGATCGGTACCCCGTGCAGCGGCACAGGTGGCCGCCAAGGGCGTCCTTGACCTGCTCGACGGCCAGATTCCCGCCGTGGTCCATAATCGCCCCTGTTAGTGAAACGACGATGCCCGGCGTACAGAATCCACACTGCGAGGCCCCTTCCTCAACGATCGCCTCCTGAACGGGAGACAGCCCCTGCACATTCAGCCCTTCGATCGTTACAAGATGCTTCCCCAGAAGACTGCCAATTGGGACGAGACAGGACGTGACCGGTCGATACCGGAGGCCTTCGGACGACAGGTCCCCTATCAGGACGACGCATGCGCCGCAGTCGCCCTCACGGCATCCCTCCTTGGTTCCTTTTAGCTCCTCGACGTCCCTGAGGAAGTCCAACACCAGCGTAGCCGGGTGCAGGTCGGTCCGGATCTCGCGATCGTTCAGGAGGAATTGAAGGACGCTCATGGCGGAAGAGCTGCTAATGGACCAGCCTCGAGGAAAGGTGTGATGTTACGACGAATCGGAAGTTCCTGGAGCGTGGGCATGTGCCGGCGCACCCAGTACCAGCCGCGCCACGCCCCATCCCGCAAGCGTGACCGCCCCGAGGATAACCGTACTGTAGTCGCTTCCATACGATATGGTGGGGTAGTGATTGCTGATCATGATCAGCACCAGCGGCAGCACGACGTATGAATTGTGGCGCGAACGGAGTGGGCCGGTCGACGTGAGTTCCGGATCGGGGTTTGTCCCCGACCGCACGGCTTTGAGCATTTTTTTCTGGGAAGGCAGGATGCGGGACCAAACGTTGGCCACCATGATGGTCCCGATAACGGCCCCGACGTGGATGAATGCGGCGCGGCCGCTCATGACCTGGACCAGACCATTGTGCAGGAGGAGGATGAGTACGAATCCTACGATCGCGAACAGGATGGGTCTAGACCCGAGCGGCGACCTGACGAGCATGTCATAAACGATCCACCCCAGGACGATGGCGGCGGCTCCGATGCCGGCGGCCAGACCCATGCTCCCATCCCCTTCGGTCATGAGACCACCCATGTGATAGTTTAGTCCCAGAAGCAGCATCCCACTGATCCACGTAACTGCTGACTCCCACTTGAACCAGACGAGCTGCTCAGGCATCCCCGCCGCGAACGGCCGCTTCTCGACCTGATAATAACCGCCTCCGTGCAGCATCCACATTCGGCCGATCGCTCCGCCCTCCGGTGTGCGAACGAGATGACGCTCCATGAGGTGGAACAGGTACGTCTGGCCGATCCAGAGGATGGCGGCGAAAACGTGGATCCACCGAAGCAGCATCTGGGTGGCGGCGAGGAAATCGTACGAGTCCATCCGGTGCTTGCTAATTGGTGCTTGGCAAACGTACAAGGTGCAAGGTGCAAGGTGCAAGGTATTTCGTACTTGGAACTTGGTACTTGGTACTTGGTGCAGGAACTTGGAACCTGGAACCCGGAACCCGGAAACTCAAACCTTGCGATTTCTACTCTTGCGACCGCTGACTTGTCTGCTTTGCCTGATGTCGTTGCTGTATGGCTTCCACATCAGGCCGGCGTTGTCGCAGGTCGCGGCCCCGACATCCGACACGGTTGCGACGTCGTCAGCAACCATCTACCTGCAGGGCACGCTGCTGGGGGGCAACAAGTACGTCCTCGACGGTGTGCAACATCCGGCCGGAGGCTCGTTCGGCAAGCTCAAAGACGCCCTGGTGGACGTGCCCGAAGCGTACGAGATTGCCGATGTCGGGAGCAGAATCGTCACCCAAGGCCAGATTATCTCGCTCCTGGGCACCGCAATCGGAGCCTCAACGTTCTTCGTGCACGGTGAAACCTGGGAAGTGGGCCTGTCGATC
>DATKEJ010000471.1:0-6392 GCA_035512315.1 Rhodothermales bacterium
CTGTTTATCACTGGAGGCATAGTTGTCATTTCGTCGGTGGATTTCGGTGTGCTGATGATCGGCCGCGCGCTGCAGGGGTTGGGTGCGGCGGGTATTTTCCCGGTTGCGAGTGCGGTGATTGGAGACACGATCGAGCCCGCACGGCGGGGGAGGGCGTTGGGGATTCTCGGAAGCGTATATGGTCTGGCCTTCATGTTGGGTCCGATTCTAGGAGGGGTACTGGTCCAATTCGGATGGCGGTGGCCATTTATCGCGAACCTGTGTCTCGCGACGATCGTACTGATAGTCAGCAGGAAGCGGGTGCCGGATTTCCGCTCCGAGCGTGAAAGCTCGATTGACTGGCTTGGGATTGGGGTACTTGCGGTTCTGCTGGGGTCTCTGTCGATCGGCATGAATCAGATCGACACGGCTTCGTTGGCCGAGAGTCTTTCATCGATCAGCGTATGGCCGTTATTGCTCCTGAGCATTCTCCTCCTGCCCGTGTTCAAGAGAATCGAGGACCACGCCGACGATCCGGTACTGAGGCCGGGACTCATCCGCCGCCGCCAGGTGCTGCTCGTCTGCTTGTTCGCCACTGCGGCCGGGTTGGTCGAGGCGGCGTTCGTTTTTATGACCGACTTTACAAGGAATGCGCTCGAGGTGAGCGACCGCGTGGCCTCTTTCATGCTGCTGCCGCTCGTCGGGGCCGTATCGGTGGCGTCACCGCTCGCGGGACGGCTCCTGGATCGCATCGGATCAAAGGCGATCATCGCCGGAGGACTCCTGTTGATCGCCGGCGGGATGTCCGTCCTTGGATGGGTGGCACCGTCCGCCGGAGCCTTCTATACCGGATCAGTCGCCATTGGGATCGGATTGGCCTGCCTTCTCGGGTCGGCCCTGAGCTACATCCTGCTCGCCGAGGCGGATGTTGCGGAGCGGACCGTTGCGCAGGGTGTGAACACGATCTTTATCAGCATTGGGCAACTGCTCGGTTCGGCCGCAATCGGTGCGATCGCAGCGTCGGCACTCTCGCCTGCCGAAGGGTATCAGCAGGCGTTTGCATGGATTGGAGTCACGGCAGCGGCGCTGTTTCTCGTGTCATTGCTTCTGAATGACAGGAAGAAGGAACGGGAGGGGCTTACATGAGACGTTCGAGGTTCGAGCTTCGACGTTCGACATTCGACGTTCGACGTTTGACGTTCGACGTTCGACGTTCGACGTTCGACGTTCGACATTCGACGTTCGACGTTTAACGTTTTCCTGAATGCTCAACACCGTTCCCGTTATTGACCTCCGCCCGCTGATTATTGGCACCGATCCCGATTCGGTGGCTAGCCGGCTGCGCGACGCCTGCTCGGGGGCGGGTTTTTTCTATGTCTCGGGGCACGGTGTTGACCAGGGTCTTCAACGCCGCATGGAGGAACTCAGCCGCGCGTTCTTCGCCATGGGTGTCGAGGAGAAAATGAAGATCCGCATGGCGCTCGGAGGGCGCGCGTGGCGCGGTTACTTCCCCGTCGGCGACGAGCTGACTTCCGGGAAACCCGACATCAAGGAGGGTCTGTATTTCGGCGCCGAGCTCAGCGATGACCACCCTCACGTTCGGTTACGCACGCCGCTCCATGGACGCAACCTCTTTCCCGACGAGCCTCCCGAGATGAGGTTCGTCGTCCTGGAGTACATGGCTGCTATGACTCGTCTGGGTCATCTCATCATGTCGGGAATAGCGCTCAGTCTCGGCCTTGAGCGCACTCACTTCGCGGACGGATTGTTGTCCGACCCGCTGACGCTGTTCCGGATTTTCCACTATCCACCCACCCCGGGGCTGCCCGACGGCGAATCGGCGTGGGGCGTCGGCGAGCACACGGATTACGGCATACTGACCATCCTGAAACAGGACGACGTCGGAGGCCTGCAGGTCAAGTCGAAAGGGCAGTGGATTACCGCCCATCCAATCCCGAACACCTTCGTCTGCAACATCGGCGACATGCTGGATCGGATGACCGGCGGATTTTACCGCTCGACCCCGCACCGCGTGCGGAACGTGAATCCAGTCGGACGTCTGTCTTTTCCGTTCTTCTTCGATCCGGGTTTCGACGCTGAGATCCAACCGATTGAATTCGCCGACCGGCCGGCAATCGCCGACGATGCAGCCGAGCGTTGGGATCGAGCCAGCGTCCATGCGTTCGAAGGGACGTACGGAGAATACCTCCTCGCAAAGGTCACGAAAGTGTTTCCGGGACTCGCGTAAGCTGTTCGACGTTCGACGTTTGACGTTCGACGTTCGACGTTCGACGTGCCAAACCCTTGTGGGCCATGGCATGTTCATACCATCTCCACACCGGGATCGTGCCACCGGTCTAAATTCACAAACGCTATCCTATGACCCACATCTACGATTCATGAAGCCGTTCTTCCGGTCGGCCACCAGTTTGGCCCTGTCTGCGCTCCTGACTTCAACAGCAGTCACGCAGCCCGCGAGCTCGCCCTCAGCCAGCCTTATGTCCGACTCGACCTTTACGGGTCTCGCGTTCCGAGGTATCGGTTTTGCGTTCATGTCCGGTCGGATTGCCGACATCGCCCGTCATCCTGAGGATCCCAATATCTGGTACGTCGCCGTCGGTTCCGGCGGCGTGTGGAAGACGGTCAACGCGGGGACGACCTGGGATCCCGTGTTCGACGACCAGGCGTCCTACTCGATCGGCGCGATCACGCTTGATCCATCCAACCCCCACGTCGTGTGGGTGGGAACCGGCGAGAACGTCGGAGGTCGGCACGTGGCCTTTGGGGATGGGATCTACAAGAGCGATGACGGCGGCGCCTCCTGGAAAAACATGGGGTTGAAGGCCTCCGAGCACATTGCCAAAATCATCGTCCATCCCACCGATTCGGACGTGATATGGGTGGCGGCTCAGGGTCCGTTATGGTCGTCTGGAGGAGATCGGGGCCTCTACAAATCGACCGACGGCGGCGTCACGTGGAACAGGACCTTGGGTGACGACACGTGGGTGGGTGTAACAGACCTCGTCATCGATCCGCGGACACCCGACAGGCTTTACGCCGCAACGTGGCAGCGGCATCGAAGCGTGGCGGCGTACCTCAGTGGCGGACCCGGTACGGCCATCTACCGCAGTGACGACGGCGGGGATACATGGCAGAAGCTCACGAAGGGCCTCCCCACGTCGAACATGGGCAAGATCGGTCTGGCGATCTCTCCGCAGCAGCCTGACGTCGTGTACGCGGCCATCGAGCTCGATCGAACCACCGGCGGCGTTTTCCGATCGAGCGATCGAGGCGCATCCTGGACCAAGATGTCGACCGCCGTGGCCGGAGCGACCGGTCCCCATTACTACCAGGAGCTCTACGCGTCGCCTCATGCCTTCGATCGACTCTATCTGATGGACTGGACCGCTCAGATCTCTGACGACGGTGGGAAGACGTTTCGTCGGATGAACGAAAAGTTCAAGCACGTCGACAATCACGCGCTCGTATTTCGAGCGGATGACCCGGACTACCTGTTGTTTGGAACGGACGGTGGGTTGTATGAGACCTTCGATCTGACGAAAACGTGGCGATTCGTGGCGAATCTGCCCGTCACGCAGTTCTACAAACTGGCCGTCGACGATGCGGAGCCTTTCTACAACGTCTACGGAGGAACCCAGGACAACAGCACCCCGGGAGGACCGTCGCGAACCGACAACATCCACGGCATCCGCAACGCCGACTGGAAACTCGTTCTCGGCTGGGACGGTCATCAGCCGGCAACCGAGCCCGGCAATCCCGACATCATGTACGCCGAGCGCCAACAGGGATTCCTGTCGCGCGTCGATCTCTCGACCGGCGAAACGATCGACATCCAGCCCCAGGCCGGTCCCGACGAGGGCTTCGCCGACGATCGGATCCAGGCTGTTCTCGTTGACGCTCGGGGTGGGCCGGTCGACGTACGGGCCAACCGCGACACATCGACGGGGTCTGGAAATCATCCAGGCGGAGTTGAGTGAGATGCGGACGAATCTCGAATCGCTCACTTCGCGACTGTCGGCGCTGGGGAAGGACTTCGTCGAGGCCGGCGGGCCGTGGGTTCTTCCGGAATAGGTCTTCGGACCTCGGACCCTATTGCGGATTCCTCACGACCGGATCATCCTCCTGCAGATACCTCGTGATATACGTCTTCTCGCTTGCGGCCAGCTTGAGGAACATGTCGAGCGGCACGATTTCGACGTCGTCGCCGAGACTGTTCATGATGTCTGCCACCTGTTCGATGGTGCTTGTTTGTCGGACGTGGATTAGCAGGAAATACGGCCTCTTCCTGTTGAGCGTCATGAGTTCCTGAATGTCAGCCACGGCCTCGTCCTTGGTGCGGCCGGTTCCGAGATAGTAGTCATATGAGATGATCGGTCGGCCGTCGCGCAGGTCGAATGTTCTCGCCGACCCGTATCCGTTCGTGAAACCGATCACGTCAGGATAACCCTCGAATATCCGTTCGACCAGATTCTCCGGGAGATCGGTATTTCCTACGTGTCGATTTCCTTCCGAGTAATCCATGATGTCCATCACTCTCAGGTCGAGGGTTTTCATGTATCGTCTGGTTTCCTCCTGGAGCGTCGGATATGCCTCCAGCGGCACCGGCTTGGGATACATGTAGCTCGGATACGCGTAACCGATGATGTAGTCGTTCGGCGTGGCGCTCTCAAAGAAGTATTCCAAGGCGGCTGGGGAGAAGTCCACCCAGCTCAACTGTGTCGCCCAGGCGTAGGGGAGTTTCCCGCGTCCAGGCATTGTCCAGGCCCCGATGCCCATCCCGTCGGTCTGGCTCAGGGCGATGTAGACCTTGTCGTCGGGCTCCAAAACCTCGTCTGGCTGGACGCTGTGGTTGTTCTTGAACTCGAATCCTTCGCTGAATCCGATATGGGTGTTGAAACTCAGATTCGGAAGTGTGTTCAGTCCTTCCATCCGGAGCCCGTATTGTGAGACGAGACTCGTCATTTGGCCCTCGGTATCCTTGGCGTACGAGTGCCAGCCCATCACGAAGCTCTGTGGATTCTGCTCGGAGTAGATCCGGTTTGCCAGTGCGAGTTCCTCCGGATGGCGCGGGTTGTTGGATAGATCCGTAAAAAACGCTTTGCGGTAGATGCCCCAGTCGGCCATCCCCGGCTCCATCACCTTGCCCGACGCTCCGCCCATCCAGATAACTACGTCACGGCTGCAGCGGTCCCAGTATCGATCGTATGCGATTTGATAGATCTCGTGGTCCGGCATCCCCGTGAAGTCGCCGCGCAGATCGACGACCATCTCGAGCCCGTATTTCTCGACGAGTGGGATGAGGTCTTCGTTGACCACCACCAGATCCTCGAGACCGGAAACGGTGAACGCGACGATCAGCGAGGTACGGACTTCCTTGTCCCAGACGACATATCCTTTGGCACTCGAACCGAGGGCCTCGAGCGCTTCATCTGGCGATGCCAGGGTCGTGAACCTGAAGCCGTGCTTTCGTTCGAAGAACTCGCGCAACGGGCCGGTAATGCGCCACGTCCAGGAAGGTCCGTACTCCAGGTAAAGTCTTGGTTCTTCGCGATTTGTCAACCCCTGGAGACTCAGGACGAGAGAGTGTGCGGGGAGGTCGCCCTCGAGGGTCCAGTCTTCGGACATTTGCAAGAGGAACGCTTCGCGAGTCCGAGGTCCCGAGTCCGGAGTCCGTGGTCGGTCCGTGGTCCATGTGTCCGCCCTCATTAACGTGTGGCCTGATGCCTGTGCTTTCGTCACAAGGACGAGCGTCGCCACGAGCGTAGCGATCAGGACGGCCGAGGTGCGCATCATCGGATGGTCTTTCATGGAGGTCTCTGTCAGATTCGGTTGAAGACGCGGACGACGGGGAGGTTGCGGCTCGACCGGATCTGGAGGGTGGTCAGCGTATTCCCGTCGTCGGAGAGGCGCATCTCGCGGATAACGCGGACGGGTGTTTCGCCCTGGGAGGTTTCCAGAATCATGTCGATGTTCAACTGGAGCGTTCGGCCCTCATCGAGCCACCTGGCGGCCACGGTTTGTTTCTTGTCGTTGCCGAGGTAGGCGCCGATGTGGCGGTTGTCCCACCAGCCTTCGACGGTGACGATCTGGGAGGGAAGCGTCATGTCGAGCGCCATCGTCTCCTCAGCGACTCTCGAGCCGGCGCCGAAATAGCGCACGATGGATACGGAGTCGGCGTGGATCGAGATCTCGATCTCCAGATTACTCCACGGATCGAGGGGGGTGCTTTTTTCTCGGTCGATTTTCCAGCGACCGGAGAAGTCCGGTTCAGGTTGCGCAAGCAGAGCAGGCGAGGTGAGTAAAGCCAGGCTGTACAGCAAACCGGCTGTTGAAAAAGTTCGTCGGAGCAGTGATAAGTACATGGTTGTTATCGTCATCCATACTTCGCGAAT
>DATKEJ010000472.1:0-8366 GCA_035512315.1 Rhodothermales bacterium
TCCAACGGACACCGGTCGAGGATGCATTTCCGAGCTGCCGGTACATCGGGACGGCAATCAGAACCAGTCCGATCGCAACGGCAATGCCTCCCAGACTCGACAACAGCCCGAAGAGCGGCGAGACCATGGACGACGGCATGCCGAGGGCGAACGTGAACGGGATGCCCAAGGCGGCCATCCGAACGCCCCAGGCAGCCGACTTTCCGTTTAGATTCACCTCGGATGCGGCGAGTCCGAGAACTCCGAGCACGAACCAACCTTCGGAAAAGATGTCGAGGAACACGTGCGTGAGCGCCATCCGTAAGGCGACGTCGTCGTGACCGACAAGCTGCATTCCGGAAAGCCCCCAGGCGCCGAGAGTAGCGAGTACGAGAAAGAAGACGGCCAGATCAAAGAGACGAACTGCAATCGACGATGCATCCACACGACGAGCGCGCAGATAGATGGCTACAAACCAGTACCAGGCCAACACATTCACCCCGGCCGCGATCATCGACAGGGGCAGCCGGGCTGCTCCGAACGTGGCGGGGGCGTATCCGAAGAGGAGAAACGGGACGTAGGCGACGAGCGCGGTCAGAAATGCAAGACCGACTGCAGGACCAAGCTTCGGAAACGAGCCGGCGCCCAGTTCACGCAGGCGATAGGCAATCAGGCCCATCAGAGCGGGCGTTACCCACCCGAAGTACATGGTGTGCGAATGGGCGTGGCGGATGTTTCCAAGGCTGAATCCGAGTGTCGCCCCCTGCACCGTACCGAATCGAAACAGCGCTCCCGTCAATCCGGCAAGAATGAAGAAAGCGAGCGCGCCGCGCCAGATCCATTGGGGCGGCGGAGCGGTCGTCACTCGAGGGTCATTAGCCATGGACTCCCCAGAGTCCAAGTTTGACCTGAAAGACGCCGGCGATCTGTTCGGCTCGGGCCTTCATCATGTCGGCTCGTTCTCCGGCGAACAGGTCGTCGACGGTTCGGCGGAAGCGGGCGAGCCAATGGTCGAAGTGACTCTGATTCAGCCCCGGCATGCGCGCGTGAGGATCGAAGGGTCGCCCGTCGTACTGGCCCGTTGCGAAGACGATAGAGCACCAGAAGCGGACCATCGTCGGCAAATGCTTCGGCCATTCCAGACCTTTGAAATAATGTCCGATCACAGGGTCCTCCTCCATGTCATGGTAAAAAGCATGAACGATGGCTTGGATGTCGGCGGGCGTTTGAATGTCTGGCAACGGTATGCGACGGCTAAGGGTCTTTGGGTGGTCACAATATTTGGGGCACAAAGGCTGAGTTACTTACGCTCAGAAATGAGTTGGGTTTTATCGACGGCCCGGCCGGGCTGTCTCCATTCGAGACCATGTCTGCACCGGTTTCCGCCATCACCGCGATCATCTCACACGTCACGCGCGTGCAGTACTCGAGCAACTTGACGACATCCTGCTTACCATCGGGATCGACGAGATCGAGCATCCAGTTTTCGAGTCCCCTGGCCATGGCTGCCAGCGAGAAGGGACACTGGTCGCAGTTGCCGCGGATGTACACATCGTTACCAAAGTGCTGTTTCAGGAGTCGAATCGACTCGAGCCATACCTGAACCCGCCATGAGTCCAGGAGCCGAGCCGGCGGAAGGTCGGAGACGGCGGCAAGATCCTTCAGGAGGACGCCGCGACTCCTTGCCGGATGATCTTCGGGATAGTCTACCGGAACGCCTATTGCACTCGCGAGTGTCGCAGTGTCAATATCGACGAGTACTCCGTCATAGCCGTATGTTTCGACGGCCCGTATGAAGGCATCGGCGATCTTTGAGGGGTCTCACCGGAATTCGGTTTCAGGCTTTCTCGGAACCACGTGTGGCCTTTGGCACTAAGGCTGATCTGTGATCCATGCTCCAGATTCGTTTACGCTAGAATCGAGAGTGTTGGAACCAGGGGGACTGTGAATTGTGCGAGGGCGTACCACATCCTCGACATGCTTCAGAATTCAAGAAAACGGCAGTCGCTCCCGGTCATGCGCCGCTTCAGGCTCGTGAAGGCGTATGCCGTGACGGCCCGCGTCCTCCTGAGCTATGGGATTCATGCGCTGGCGTCACGACTTGGGGCAGGCAGGTGGATCGCATCCCGCCGTCCCGATCTGCACCGCAAGAACGCCCGTCGCGTCGTGCGGATGATCCTCTCGTTGCAGGGTCTCTTCATCAAAATCGGCCAGCTCGTCAGCATTCTCACGAATTTTCTGCCTGAGGATTTCCGGGTGGAGTTGGAAGGGCTGCAGGACCGGATCCCTGCTCGTCCACTCGACCAGATTCGGACGCGCATTCGGAGCGAGTTCGGCGCCGACTCGGAGGAATTGTTCGCGTCGTTTGAGAACGTTCCGGTGGCGAGCGCCTCTCTCGCTCAGGTCCACGAGGCGCGGCTTCATGACGGGCGACGTGTCGCGGTGAAGGTCCAGCATCTGAATATTGAGGAGGTGGCGCGGCTCGATCTTAGGACGATCCGGCGGATTTTCGCCATTGTTGGCCGGATCGTCGGTGTGAGAGGACTCGATCAGGCGTACGCGCAATTGGAGTCGGTCATTCTTGAGGAGTTGGATTTCGCGGCCGAGGGCCGGAACCTGACGCAGGTCGCCGGGAATTTTGCGGGATACGAGGGGGTGAGCTTTCCGGAGGTCGTTCCGGAACGATCTACACGTCGTGTTTTGACGACGACTTATGTAGAGGGCGTTAAAGTCACCGATCTGGACGGTTTGCGTTGTTACGGAGTCGACCGGCGTCGGTTGGCTGAGCGGGTGGTGCATGCGTACGCTCAGATGATCTTTGTCGACGGGTTTTACCATGCCGATCCGCATCCCGGAAACGTCATCGTGCGGCCGAACGGAGACATCGTATTCATCGATTTCGGCGCGGTGGCTCGGTTATCTCCGGAGATGAAGGATGGAATTCCGCGGCTTCTGATGGGGATCGTGCTTCGTGACCGCGTTCGAATCGGTGAGGCGTTCAGGCAGATGGGAATTGTGGCGCAGGAGGGACATCAGCGGACGCTGGATGAGCTGGTCGATCACTTGCAGGAGCATTTCTTTGACGAGTTGAGTGCGGATTCTTTCGCGCTGCGGGACGTGAATCTGCGTTCGATAATGGAAACGAAAATGGAGGCGCTGCCGGACTTCCTGCAGCGTGGGATGTCGGTTCGAGACTTGACTGAGACCTTTCAGGTGCCGAGGGACTGGATTTTGCTCGAGCGGACATCGCTTCTGCTTCTCGGATTATGCACGCATCTCGATCCCACAATGAATCCACTCAAGACCTTGCGGCCTTATCTGGAGCGAATTGTCTTGGGCATCGAGGACGACTGGGTGGCCGTTGTTGTCAACTTGTTCAGTGATGTCGCGGTGGCTGTTGTAACGGTGTTTCAGGAGGTGGACAAGTTCGTCAAGCGTCTACGGTCGAACGTCTAACGTCGAACGTCTAACGTCGAACGTCATCGAACCCTGTCGACATTTACGTGCGGGCAAGATCCAGGCCCGCTCGCGGTGCTGAATGACGATCGGCACCGGTTCCGCTTCGATCCAAGAATCCTCGACCCGCTCAACCGGCTCAGACCGCTCACCCGCTCAATCCGCTCAACAAGGGCCGTTTAGCGTTTCTCGTTTCTCGTTTCAGGCCATCGATCAGCCCTTTGATATACCCGATCGCAAACAACCTCCCTCGCATCGTGTAGCCGTAGTTCACGTTGTCGTCGCCCTCCAGGGTCGGGACGTGATCCGGGCGAATCGGCGCGTCAGGGCAGTATTTCAGGTAAATCTCCATCATCCTGGCCATGTCGGTCGGGCCGTCGTCGTGGAATGTCTCCTCGAAATCGCGTGCCGTTCCTTTGACGTCACGGAAGTGGACAAAGAAGATCTTGCCCATCCGTCCAAACTCCTCGGCCAGGTCATAGATGTCTCCGCCCATGAGCATGAAGTTCGCCTGGCAGAACGTCATGCCGTTGCTGTCGCTGGGGAAAGCTGCGAAGAGTCGTCGGTACGCGTCGGGGCTGGTCAGAATCCGGGGTACGTTGTGAACCGGTGAAATCGGAGGATCGTCGGGATGCATTCCGAGCTTCACCCCGCTCCCTTCGGCGACCGGGAGCACACGATCGTAATAGAAGTAGAGATTGTCCCAGAGCTTCTCTTCCGTCAGTTCCGCACCTCCGAGGTCGACTGTCTGCGGCGCCAGATCCGACGCTCGAAACGCGGTGGTGAGGGCGCCGCCTCGAATGGGAAGGGCAACTTCGGTCCGCACCCAATTGATACCGGCCATGAAGTTGGGGCACATGACGCGAATGCCCAGATCGCCAAGCACTTTGATGACATCGAGGTAGAGGTCGATCTCTTTGTCTCGACCGGGGAGCCCGCGTCTCGTCTGTTCGAGCGGGACCGGATCGCCTTCGATGACCGTCAGGTCGAGGCCCACGTCGGCGAGTTGGTCCATGAGCCCTTTAATACCGCGATAAGAGACGATGCTCGGATCCTTGAGGTAGTGACCAATCAGTCCGAAGACCGCGCCTTCAACACCGACTTGACGGGCCAGTTTCCAATCCGACGAGGGGCTTGACTGCAACACGCAGCACATTTTCATGGGTTGACCTCCTTCAATGCGTCGAGGTGGGGATAGGGATCGCCCTCGATCAAGGGTGAGACGTGAAGCCGGTAGGCGCCGTCGACGTAGAGCGTCGTTCCGGTCGTGTAGCCTGAGAATGGAGAGCAGAGGTACAGCACGGGCTCGACGATCTCGCTGACGACTCCGGCTCGTTTGTACGGATTGGCCTCGATCACGGCGTGCGCGGCCTTGTTCAGCTCGATGTTCTCCCAGACGTGCCCGGTTCTCTCGGTCATTACGACACCAGGTGAAACGGCGTTGACCTGGATATTGAACGGGGCGAGCTCCAACGCGAAGACCTTGGTGAGCATCAACAGGCCTGCCTTGGAGGCGCAGTATGGACTCGCCATGATTCGCGGCACGTCGTCGTGGATCGACGATATGTTGATGATCTTGCCGCTCTTGCCGGGGATCATGTACGGGAGAACGTACTTCGAGCAGTAGAACACCGAATCGAGCGAATTGGCCATCACCCAGCGGTATTCGTCATCGCTCATTTCCCAGACGTACTTATTGACCTCGACCGATGCATTGTTGACGAGAATATCGATGGCGCCGGTCGGTTTCGCAGCCTCAGCGAAGAGGTGCTTCACTTCGTCGGGTTTCGAGACGTCCGCCTGCACCGAGATCGCGTTTCCCCCGGCCTCCTTTATCTGCTCAACGGTTGCATCCGCACCCTTTGGGTCGTTGAGGTGGTCGATGACGACCGTCGCTCCAGCCTCCGCCAGCGCCAATGCGATCGCACGTCCGATGCCCGTGGTGCCCCCCGTTATGACGGCCGTTTTTCCGGTGTGGTCGTAGGTGATGTGTTTCGTGGCCGCCATTCTATCGATATCTCCCAACCGAACCGCTCCGAGTATATCGCGGGTCGTTCATTGTTCATGGTTCAGTGTGCATCAATCCCGGCCCCTGGATCCTCATCACTAGGGGAATGGCCCGTTTGAATTCAACTCTACTCAACAGGGCAGGCTCTCGGCGCCGCCCGCAGGGCCAGTTTGCGTTTTGAATTTTGAATTGTTTTCTAGATCCCGGATCAAGTCCGGGATGACGATTGCTTGGGTTACAGATCGCCAAATCGTTGGTACACCTCGTGGATATCGATCTCTCCGGTATCAATGAGGCGCCGTTGCCAGACTTCGGTCGCGAGAATCTCTTCTGCGGTCAGCAACACCTCATCCACCAGATCCTTAGGGATCACCTGGAGTCCGTCGTCGTCTCCGAATATGAAGTCTCCGGGATTTACGATCACGTAATGTCGAATGTGGCCGCGAAGATAAATCGGAACGTTCACATCCATAACTCGCCACCCTCCGTACGCGTTAGGAGTCGTGCCGAGCGAGAAGTATGGGAAATTCTCCATTTCCAATATCTTACGGACATCACGCGTCATCCCTTCGTTAACGACTCCGACGCATCCCCGGCTCTGGGCCAGGTGGCAGCTCATTTCTCCGAACGTAGCCGCCTGGGTGTCGTGGCCGGTATCGAAAACCATGACGCATCCTGGAAACGCGCTCAGGTGCAGCTGCTTCTGAGGTGAGCCTTCGCGATCCCACTCTTCCTGCCGCGCTTTCTTTTCATCGGCAGTCATGTGAGTCTCGGGTGCCAGCGAATGCCACTTGACTGGCAGCGCGCGTCCAGCGAGGATACTATGGGCACGCAACGGGCGAAGCGCGTGCGACAACACGGTGTCGGCGATCCCGTTACGAAGGAGGGCGTCGCTGACGCATCCTCCGTACAGCCCCCTGTACCGGGCGACCCGTTCGAGGTCGTCGACGTCCAACGTTCTCGGGTCCGTGGGTTTGGGCGGCAGACTGAGCGGGTATTCGTAGGCCCGCATTTCCGCTGCGTATTTGTCGAAGGTTTCCTGGGACATGAAAATTGGGTTCTTGGGAAATGGAAACGCGGAAGGTAACACCGATGGGGATGGAGGGATCCGCGAAGATTCGAAGAGGTTCTCCGTCATTCCGGCGAACGCTGGAATCCGGGGCCACGTCACCACTGGATCCCGGATCAAGTCCGGGATGCCTGTCTCAAGTACCAAGTACCAAGTACCAAGTACCTGGAACCCGGAACGTCTACCAAGACTGCACACTCGAAATATTCGGCACCCCCCAATTCTCGCCGTTCCACCCGTTGAAACCGTCCATCTTGAACGTCCAGAACCCGGTCGTCATGTCCGAGATGACGATCAGGCCGTCTTCGTTGCGAACGTCCACTCCAAACGCGCCGTTGATGACCTCGATCCATTCATAGGTCGGGGGACCGATGTACGTGTCGTAATAGGCAATGGTCTGCGGATTCTTCGGATCCTCAAGGCTAAAAATCTGCAGCCCGTCGAGGTATCCGGATACGAAGACGAGCGGCCAACGGACTTCGTGATTATGAACCAGATTCTTCCAGTTCGCCGTCCAGGCCGAGATCGGTTTTGAAATGTTCGTCACTTCGCCGTCCAGCGCCGGCTTCAGATCGAAAATCCGGAGCGGCGCATACTGGTACTCAGCCTCCGCGACCACGTAGCGACCGTCCGGACTCGGCGTAAATGTATGTCCCCACGAGACGCCGTCGACGTTCGTGAGCGTGATTTCCAGTTTCGGATTTTTCACGTCGGTAATATCGAAAATGTAGTAACCGCCCGTGCCTCCGCCGTAGAAGCGATCCTGTTCAGTGTCGGGATGCCATGCCGCGTACATGTCGTGGTAAGAGGTCTGCTCCACCGATTGCCCCGGAACCGGCGGCACCGGAATCTCGCCGACGAGGGCGTTCGTGGGTCCGTCGTCGACTACAATGCCGAGATCGTACACGTTCGCCACCCCCGTGCGGGTGGTGGTCAGCAGCAGTGGGCGACCGTTCGAGTGTTTGTAAATAAAGATGTTATGGAAGCCTCCCGGATACATCGGATTGAGGAGGCGGGCCACTTCCTTGACCGTGCCCGGATCGGGGAGACCAGTAACGTCGAAAACGATCGCGCCTAGGTCGTTGTCGGGTCCTAGCGGAAATTCGAACGACTGGACCACGTAGTAGCGGCCTTTCCATTTGAAGTACTTCACGTCCATGCCGCCGCGATTCAGGTGCAGGTCCTGATCCGGAAGCCGCCACTCGAGGATGCGTTTCGGGTTGGTTGGGTCGGAGAAGTCGATGATGTCCATTCCCTTCGGCCCGTCTTCAAGAATCGAGGCCCGTCCGACGTACGCGAAAGGACGGGACAATTCCTGTTCCATCTCGATGTCGGTGACGGTCATCCGTGCGCCGAGCGGAAGGTGCCCGAGGACCGTGATATTGTCTGATCCGCGCTTTACAACGTCATATTGCGCGACGGACGAATCGACGGTACAGAAGAGCACCCCGACGACCAGGAGACTGGAAAAGGATTTCATGTGGCGGAAGAGTTTTATTGGTGAAACGCCAAACCTACGGATGAAATGGACAAACGTCTACAAGTCTACAAGTCTGCAAGTCTGCGACCTTCTCTGGATCCCGGATCAAAGCCTGCCCCGGACCTGATCCGGGGTTCGGGGCAGGCTCCCGGACAGGGACCCACCATGCACCATGCACCAAGTACCACGCTGCTACGCGTTCAGAGCCTGCTCAACATCCGCGATGATGTCGTCAATATGCTCGATGCCGATGCACAGTCGAATCATGTCGGGGGTGACTCCGGCGGTAACCAGCTCTTCCTCAGACAACTGCCGGTGCGTCGTAGAGGCCGGGTGCGCTACCAATGACTTTACGTCGCCAATGTTCACGAGGC
>DATKEJ010000473.1:0-3873 GCA_035512315.1 Rhodothermales bacterium
AGCGTGCGATTGCCACCGATGCGCTCGAGCACGTCCTCGAGGTCCATTGCCGGATGACCGGCAGGTCCATCCGTCGATAGGGGCGCGGCCACGTCCGTCGCATTTCCGGAGCCTGGAGCCATCATCGAGTTAACGAGTGCGAGTAGTGCGGTGGCGTTTACCGGCTTGGAAAGATACGAGTCCATCCCCGCGTTGAGGCAAATCTCGATGTCGCCTTTCATCGCATTCGCGGTCACCGCAATGATAGGCAGGTATACTCCGCTGTGCTGCTGCTCGGCCGTCCGAATCGCCGCGGTGGCCTCCAGGCCGTCCATTTCCGGCATTTGCACGTCCATCAGCGCAAGGTCAAAGGCGTTTTCGGCCGCCGCCAGCACGGCTTCGTGCCCGTTCGCGGCCACGGTCACGACGTGTCCCTGCCGTTCCAGAATGGTGACGACGACATGCCGGTTGATGACATTGTCCTCCGCAACCAGAATTCTGAGAGACCTGTCCGCTACCGTCGCCGCCGTTTCCCGGATCCCCGAATCACGTAGCGATGTATCTTCCTCGCCGTCCAGCGCTGCAAGAATGGAATCTAGAAGAACCGATTGGCGCACCGGTTTGGTGAGGTACGCGGAAATGCGAAGCTGCCGGGACCGCTCCAGATCACTGCGGTGCCCCACCGAGGAAAGCATCAAGATCGAGGTCGTGTCGAATTCGGGCCGCTTCCGGATGAGTTCGGCAAGTCCGAAGCCATCGAGGTCCGGCATCTGGAAGTCGATCAGGGCGAGACGGAAAGGTCCTCCGCTCTGCAGAGAGTAGTCGAGGGCGTGCATCGCGGCACTGGCTCCGTCGACCACCGTTGGCTGCATGCCCCATCGGTTCAGAACCTCCTCCAGAATGCGCCGGTTGGTCGCGTTGTCGTCTACGATCAGCACGCGCATGCCACGCAGGTCCTTCAGCGCTCTTTGCGTCGCCGTGGTCGAAGTGCTGCGGATCTCGAACGGCAGTACGAAATGGAATACGCTGCCGCGGCCCAGTTCGCTCTCCAGCCAGATGCGCCCGCCCATTAGCGAGACCAGGCGGGTTGAAATGGTCAGACCGAGACCCGTGCCGCCGAAGTGACGGGTCGTCGAGGCGTCCTCCTGTGTGAACGCCTCGAACACGGCAGCCTGTTTGTCCGCTTTTATCCCGATACCGGTATCGGTCACGCTGAAGTGCAGGACGGCCTTGCCGTCGTCCGAGGGTTCGCGCTCGACTCGTATGACGACTTCTCCGGTCTCGGTGAACTTGACCGCGTTCTGGACGAGGTTGAGAAGTATCTGCCGCAATCGAGCGGGGTCGCCTCCAAGAGTCGCCGGCACGTCCGCGGCGATGTGACCGGCGAGCTCAAGCCGCTTTTCGTGAGCACGCGGGGCGATCGCTCGCAGTGTGTCGTCGAGCGTGCGTTGCAAGTCGAAATCGACGAGGTCGATGTCGAGCTTCTGAGCCTCGATCTTGGAAAAGTCCAGGATGTCGTTGATCAGGCTCAGGAGCGCATCCGCCGAGGTCTGCACCATCTCGAGGTATTCACGCTGCACGTCGGTGAGATCGGTACCTAAGGCCAATTCCGTCATACCGATGATGCCGTTCATCGGAGTGCGGATCTCGTGGCTCATGTTCGCGAGGAATTCGCCCTTGGCACGGTTCGCTGCCTCTGCCGCGCTCATAGCCTGGCTCAGCGCATCTTCCGACCGTTTGCGTGCAGTGATGTCGAGAATAGTCCCTTCGACCACACCCGGTCCGTTAGCCTCTCCGGTCAACAAAGTTGCCGCCTCGAGGATCCAGACGTCGCGCCCATCCGGCGTTCGTATGCAGCTCTCGAAATCCGTGAGTTTGCCGTCACTGGTGAGCTGGGACACGAAGCGGGTGCGTACTTCGACGTCCGCATAGATATCCATCGTAAAGCCGGCGAGGCACGCCTGGCTCGATTCGTAGCCGTGAATCCGTGCGAATGCATCGTTGCAATCCAGGAGACGACCATCCAGGGTCGTCTTGTATACACCGGCAAGGCTCCGTTCGAAGAAGCGCCGATACCGCTGTTCGCTCTCCTCGAGCTCCAGTCCCTGCGCCGAGAGCCGCCGGTCCACCAGGGACGTCAGGAAGGTGAAGCCCAAGACCCCGAAGGTCGCCAGGACGATGCCGCCGATGCCGAGCGATGAAATGCTCGTGCCCTGAAGACCGCCTGTCGGCAATTCCGCAGGCACGAATGTTGCCGCCGCCATGCCGGTGTAATGCATCGCGACGACGGCCACTCCCATCACTGCGGCGCTCGCAAACTTGAGCGGTGCGAGTTCGCGCGTTTCCGTTCGAAACCGGAAAGTGAGCCAGAGCGCGACCAGCGATACCACAATCGCGATGAGGACCGAAACGACAATGATCGGCACGTTCCAGTGCATATGAGCGGGCAGCCTCATTGCCGCCATGCCGATGTAGTGCATGGCGGCGATGCCGCCACCCATCACGAGGCTGCCGGCGGTGGTGCCCCACCAGTTCCACCGCTTACGGCTTACGACAAAGAGGGCAACCCCTGATGCGAACACCGCCGCGAGGAGTGAGATAAATACTGTGGGCAGGTGGTATAGCACCACCACCGGGAGTTCGAACGCCAGCATACCGACGTAATGCATTGACCAGATGCCAAGCCCCATGCTCGCCGCGCCGCCGAGCAACCAGGCATATCGGACACTTCCGCGTGCCGCTGCGGTCCGCCCGGCCAGATCGAGCGCCGCATACGAGGTGCACATCGCGATCAGCACCGAGAGTGCCACCATCCAGAAATCGTAGGTCCCCGTCACGTGGGCGTTGCTCCCTGCCTGTTTTGACGGCCAGCTCTTGAACGTTCAGCAGTAGCACAATGCGAAGTACCTGTCTGTACGCAAACGCGCCTAAGTTGCTTGCGAAGTCTGAGGGACGAGCGTCGGCTATTCGCTGCACTGGATGAGCGCGCGCGCCTTGTTCCCGATCGGGATACGGTTGTAGATGAAGTTGACGAGCCGCTTCTTCGAATAGGTTTCCCACCTCAGCAGATGAAATCCTGTCTCTGCGGCGAGGTATTCGAAGGCTTCCCGGCTAAATTCATTGCAGTGTCCGGCGACGTAGCTGCTGACGTACTTTTTTCGATGAAGGCCCGTATCGGCCATCCAGCGCTTCAGCTTCGTGTCGATGCCTTCGATATTGGGCATCTCCAGCAAAACCATGCCGCCTGGCGCGAGCATCTCGCGGATTTTGTTCATGGCAAGCAGGGAATCAGGAAGATGCTCGAGCACGTGCCGCAAGCAGACCAGATCGAAATGGGAGACATCTTCCGCCGCAGGTGTCATCTCAAGGAAATTGACGGCTAGCACGGGGACGCCGATCTCAGCTTGCACGCGAACAGCCGTTTCTGCCGAGAGTTCGACCCCCTTTACCTCCCAGCCGTCTCTCTTGGCGCGGTAGAGCAGGCGACCGTTACCGCAGCCGAGATCGAGGAGCCGTCCGGGTGTTGCGATCGTGCGACGGATAAATTCGTACGTCGCATCGTTGTCACGATTTCGACTTGCCTGATCGTCGGTGGGATCGACCCACTCGTCCGTGTACTGCGTCTGGTCCAGCCCGGCTTTGAGGTCCAGGTTAACCAGGTGGCAGTTTGTACACCGGTAATAGCGAAACTGGTCCTCAGCACCCTGTTGGTAATAAAGCTCCAGTTCATTTCCTGCACATAGCCGACATTTAAAGTCCGCCTGCTCGACTGAAGACAATGTTCTCTCCGCGGCCAGCAACGGGGCCGAACTATATCAGTTCGGGAGGGACCCGATCCTCGAAAGAGGCTGCCGCTACCAGGATTTTCAGGAATGTCGGAGCAACGCCTGTTGC
>DATKEJ010000474.1:0-3859 GCA_035512315.1 Rhodothermales bacterium
CGCACTCCCCTTAACGCCGTAACTCCTTGAGACGAATGATGGCTTAGTGTGAGCCCAGCGTTGCTTACTGCCGGATCACCTCGGCGGCGACTCCGTGCGGGGTGGTCCAGCTTATAGAAATGACTCCGTTGCCGACCGCCATCGACGGCTGATCTCCCGAGAAGGCCCTAATGACGGGTTCGACGATTCCGGCCTGCGCGTGGGCGAGGTTGATAGCGCCGTCCCGGCTATTCTCCCACGCCAGCCAGACACCACGCTCGCCGTCTTGAGCCATTCGAACCTGGGATACGGGCGCATCAGACAGCAGCGTGACCGGCTCGGTAAACCGGTCGCCATCCGAAACGGCATAGAACAACCCGGATCCGCCGGCGGCCCCAGTATACCAAGCGACATGAACCCCTCCACCCGCGTCGACTACGATGTCGGGCCCTGTGTGCGGGCAGCCGGTGAAGTTCCAGCCGTCAACGTGCACGCGACGCGCATCCGAGAACGTGGCCCCGCCGTCGACTGAACGGGAAAGCGCCACGTCCCGAATGTCTCCCTCGTACACCTTCCGCCAAGCTACGTACACGGCGCCATCGGCGCCAACTGCCAGGGAAGTGCGGCAGCACGGGCAAGACGACGCGTCGACCACTGCACTGGTACCGAACGAACGGCCGCCGTCGGTCGACTTGGCGACTCGAATCTCCGGACCGGGCATGTCGGCCATCATGGATTCGTGATGCCCATGCATGTGACCCACTTCACCATCGACATGATGCATCGCGTCGGAGGAGCCGTTTCGGGCAGCATCCAGGGCCCTGGTATCGATCCACGAAACGTAGATTGTTCCGTCGGGCGATACGGCCACGTCGTGAAACGTGTGACCTGTCGGAGGTCCTCCGGCATCATCGTTCACAATCCGGGCTTCGGAGAACGTCAGCCCGCGGTCCGCCGATCTCGCGAAGAGAACGTCGCTCGCGGGGAATCTCCGACCCTCAACCTCGATTCGACTGGTCCATACAACGTAAATGTCCCCGTTCGACCCAACGGCGAGCTGAGCCGGAGCCTGTCCGTGCATGTTCGCCTCACCGTCGACACGGTTCACGCGGATCGGGGTCGATGGCCCGTCCTCTCCGGGTCCCAGTCGCGAGAAATAGACGTTCGTCGCATCCGCATCGCGGTCGAACCACGCCCAATAAACAGTGCCGTCGAGTCCGACGGCAGTCGTGGACACAGCGCTCATTTCCGTTCCAAGCCTGAGCGGCTGTTCACCGACTGTAGACGCTTCACCGCACCCCGAGGCGAGGACGGCTGCGACGAGAACGGCAGCCGCAGTAGATTGCATTACGCTTCCGCTCATCGCTCGCCCAAGTTGAATCGAATCCCGAGATATCCGGATCGGGGCATCCCCGGTGCAAACTCGTCACCCCGGAAAACATTGAAGTTTGCCCGCTCGGCATAGAGCTCGTCGGTGAAGTTGGTCACACGTGCGAATAGCTCCAGTCCCTTCGCGACAGGCACGTTGGCCCGAACATTGAGCACGTCATGCCCATCGTACCTGACCGTGTTTTCGGGGTCCATCCAGTACTCGCCCAGATGCATCCATTCCAGACTCAAATTCGATCCTCCCAGGAAGTCGGGGTCGAGCGTCAGGACGACGTTCAAGAGTTCTCGTGGCGCGACCTCCATTTCCTTTCCGCTGAGGTCGGATGACGAGTTGGGCTGCCAGTCCTCGTAGGTGTGCTTCGCCACCGTAAATGCGCTCTCGAGTCGCAGGCCAGGGGCCGGCGAGACGGTGACCCCGGCCTCGACGCCTTTGTGTCGAGTGGCGCCCGCGTTGGTGCTAATCCGAATCCCGTCCGGATCAGTGAAAGTGACAATATCGTCCTGTTTATTCATGAGATATGCAGATATCTCACCTTCCAACCAAGCTGCGGGTCGGCCTCGAATCCCGATCTCGTAGCTATTGACCTTGACGGGTTCCAGGTCGAGCGTATTGGATGTAGAGCCCTGCCTGAACAGCTGGCTTTCAGATGGCACCCGAAACGCATGATTGTATGCGGCGAAAGCGTTCAGTGCGGAATGCAGCTTGTAGGTAACTCCGAGCTTTGGACTCACGTGTGTGAACGATCTTGACGTGCTGGCGGCTCGTCTGTGCGAGCCCGCGTCGACCACGCTCAGGTTGTTCTCATAGTCGTAGTCCAGCACGTCGACGCGCAATCCACCCGTCAGTCGAAGGGACGGAACGGGCGAGATTTCCGCGTGGGCAAACGGCGCCGCCTGCCGGAACGTCACGTCGTAGTCATACAGGGGCTCGCCCACAACGTACGACACGTATTGGCTGCCGACGCGCTCTGCATCGACTTTGGTTTCGATCCGCTCCCCTGGGCTCCAATCGAGATCGGCGCCTCCGATTATTCGGGCTCGCATCGTGGCGAAGTCAATTCGGTGCTTTGCCACCAGACCGGTTGAATAGTACGCGGTCTCCCACGTCGCCGGATCGAAGCTCAACGACCAGTTCGCAAGGAGATCCATCGTGTTGTATCGGAAGTACGGGGTGAGGGTCAGGATGGAACGGGAGGATGTTCGTTCGTACTCAGTCGAGAGCCTTACGCCCTGCACCTTACGATAGGAAATCGGTGTGTAGTTCTGACTTGCGTCAGAGAGATAGTCCTCTTCGGATAGAGCTGCCGAGCCGGCGGGAGCCTGGTCGACGTTGGACAAGGAGAGAACGGTCTTCAATTTCTGATGGTTGGGCAAACGCTGATCCCACCTGAGCGTGGCACTCTGGCGATCGTAGTCCGTCGCCTCCCGCCATCCGTCAGATCGAGTAATGTTGACGTCGGCGGCAACGCCACCGGCGTCGGATCCCGTGCCGATGGAAGCGAGGAGGCGCGCGAATCCATGTGAACCTCCCTCGCCTGAGAGTCCGAGAACGGGCGCGGTCGGAGTCGGTCGGGTTGTCACATTGATGACCCCGCCGATCGCGTCGCTTCCATAGAGAGCCGTTCCCGGTCCTTTGAGCACTTCGACAGCGTCAGCCTGCGGGATGTTGATTTCGAAGAGAGAGTTGTGATTGAAAAAGCCGGTCGATCGGGTCGGTATGCCGTCTTCGAGAAACAGGTAAACGGGCTCGAGGTTGAGAGGCTGACGGATTGACGTCATATGGCCCTCGCCCTGGGTGTTCGATACCCACACTCCGGCGATCCGCTGCATGATCTCTGACGGATGTCCAGGCTTTGCACGATCGATGACGTCGCGGGAGATTGAGCCGATGCTCGCCGCTATGTCTGACCGAGATTGGCGCTCGCCGGTCGCGGTGACGATCGCGTCGTCGAGGTACACGGTCGCGAAGTCCAGCGACAAGTCGACGCGAAGGGTCGATTGCGGCTGGACCAGGATCTCCCGCCTTTTCGTCTCAAATCCGACGAAGCGCGCTTCGAGGGTGTAGCGCCCTGGCGGCGCGTCGAACCGATACTCGCCATTCGAGTCTGTAACGGCGCCAAACCCGGCCCCGATGAGGTGTACCTGTACTCCCGGCAGGCGTCCGTCGGCGCCAGTGACCGTGCCTTCGATCGTGGCAAGGTCCTGTGCGTACAGGGCGCTCGACAGAGCAAGGGCAGCCAACAGTCCGGTCCCGCCGATCCGTCGCAATAGACGGCGGCAGGCCGAATTCCAAGAAGATTCTGGCATGATCCGTTCTCAGAGAGTCTGAAATGGGTCCGTCAACCCAAGGCGGGTCGTACGGCATGTCCAACAGTGGCTTTCGGCCATTCAAGCCGGCTCAAAACACTGGGAGCCGGATCAAACGAATCGTGGCGGATGGAACAGATTGGAGCCGTCGATAACATGCGCGTGATCGCGCGGTTCGGCAAAC
>DATKEJ010000475.1:0-5189 GCA_035512315.1 Rhodothermales bacterium
AGGAAGCGGTCGATCTGCCCAAGCGTCTTCTTGTCTGTGTAGGGCCTGAGCGGATTGACGGCGCCGTCAGGACTGACGTAGCGGATCGGCACGACCACGACATGGCCCGGCTTGAGCTCGTTGTCTGCAACGATTTCATTCACAGCGTCGCGGACGAGCTGGGTGTGGTTGAGGCACTTAACCTTGTAAATGCTCGGAAACTCTTGAAGCACGAGGTGCTCGAAGTCCCACATCGTGACGGCGCGATCCTTGTGGCGGAGTCGCTCGCTGGCGCGGACGTAGAACGCCTCATCCTCCTCCTGCGGCCTTCCTCCGAAAGAATCGTACGGCTGCGTGATCTTCTTGACCGCAGCATTGCTCGCGACCAGCTTGGAGATGGTCCCTCCGGCGAGCGGCGTGGCGACGAAGTCGGGATCGTTACCCTGATCGAGGAAGGTTGCGGTTGCCGCCTGGGCGTCGATGCTCAGTAGATTGTTGAGCGCGTCGGCGTCAGACTCGACCGACATCCGGAACCAGTGCACGCCGGTCGGAAGGATGGAGTGCAACGTATCGGCTGCTTCCGGAACGGCGATGCCGACGATCCCGGATCCGGTCAGGTTGTTCGTCTTGTCGTCGACTTCCTGCTGCTCCAGCTCGACCCATTCGTCGCCCTTGAGATAGTGCCACTTGACCGTGTTTTCCGGCTTGAGCGGATTGGCGCTCCCGTCAACCGTCTGGAACAGCATCGACAGGCGCTGCGGCGGATCGAGGTTGCGGATGCCGATGAACAGCTCGCCCTCGTTCGCTGTCTCCGGGAAGAGACGCTCTGACGTCGACGACTCCGCCGTGTGCCCGAAAGGATGTAGATGGAAAAAGGACGCCGGTGCCTCAAGTACGGTCAGGTAGCTAAGGGAAATCTCACTGATCTTCGGCGTGTACGGCGCCTTCGGGAGGTCGTTCTCGTAGTTGTAGGTCGTGCTCGTTCTGGCGGTGCCGCCCGCCTTCGCGATCAATGCCAGCGTGTTCTCGGCCTGGTACTTGTCGTGGCCGAAGCCCTTGTTCAGGTCGAGGCGGACAAATCCGGCTCGCGATTCAGGCGAGTAGGGAGCATTTTCGAGGGTTTGCTCGACGGAAGCACTTAGCGCACTCAACCCCGTCAGTTGGATCGACTTGGCCTTCGCACCAGAAACGAAGAGATCCTTGGCAGAACCGAGGGAGAGCCACTTCCCCTTTTGCAGGTGGCGCGTAGAGACCTCAAACGAATCGGCGGCGTCCTTCAGGACGAACCCCGTAGTGTTCAGCGCCTGTTCCCAGGTGAGGTTCAGCGTAATCGAATTTAGCTTCTTGCTGAACAGTTCGCTGCTCCCGAGGAGGAGGGACGAGCCCGCGACCGGCGTCGGACCGAACGGCAGGAACGGCTTCGAGGTATCGAGCAGACCCGCATCCCCTTGGAGCGTGAAGTTGCGCGCGTCGCTTACGGCAACCACGAGCTTGACCGAGTCGAATCGTAGATCCTTCATCAGCGAGAACATGATGACGCTCCAGGCCGGATCCTGCTGGAAATCGAATTCGATCTTCAGAACCGGATCGTTGGTCGAGTAGCCTTCGCCATGGATCTCCTCGTCGTATGGGACGATGGCGGGATCCTCTCCATCCAATCCCAAAAGAAACCAGATGTCGGATCCTATCGATCCGGCGATCATCTTCGGAGGCCCGGTGATCTCGAACCACCCGTCTTCAGCAGTGAGCCATGCCTTGAAGGCCGGTGGAAGGAACATCGGAGGGACGGCGATTTCCGGATGCACAGCCACCGCGATCGCGCGATTGCCCTCCCTGAGGAACAGCTGCGGATCGGCAAGGGCGAACCCGATACGCGCGTCGGGCAGACCGGCGATCGGACCGAACGACTTCCACTGCGGATCGCCTTTGGGCAGCTCCTCGCCTTCCCCATCCTTCGAATTGGTCACCGCAGAAGACCACGGCGCGAAAAACTCGAAACCTCCCATCTTGAAACTCGGCCGGTTGACGGACTTCAGCGACCCGACCGAGGCACGATTGATGACGAAGTCTGAATCGAGCTTGTAAACAACGGGGTTGCCATCCGCATCTTTGCCTGCTTTGAACAGCGTGGAAGCGGCATCCAGCTTGTGCTCCTCGACGTTCTTGCTGAGCTCGAACAGGAGGTGGACCTGGTCAGGTCGCGCCTTCTGCAGGCAAAGCTGCAGTACCTCCTTGTAGTAATAATCCAGGTGTCGCTCGGTGAGCGTGTTGATGTGATCCTGGTTGCGTTCGAAGAGCTGGAGAAACGCGAGCCACAGTCCGTAATGCGGCGTATGGCTGTCGAGCGCGGTCAGCGTCTCGGCGAAGTACTTGGAGGCTTCGCGAGCGATCCGGTCTGCCGCCTGGAACAGGCGATCGAAGGCCTTGGTGACCAGATTGAAGTTGAGGGTATCGAATATCTGATCGTACGGGCTCCCCAGGCTGTCGACGTACGGACTCGGATCTGCTGCCGTGGCAGTGAACAAGTCGCTCCAACCAGTCGGGGCGATCTTGACCACGAGATCGGCGGAGATGGCAAGGGCGGATGCGCGGGTCGAGCCGGCAATCCGCTCGGTTACGACGGTCGGCAGCTGGATGCGGGGGTCGGCGTCGCTGAAGTTGACGTTGTAATCTGTCGGATCGAGCGCAGTATCCGCGAATATCTCAGCGTCGTTAATCGGCGGCTCGTCGAGGACCAGCACGCCTTTGTAGTAGGAAATAAGGTCCTTCAGCGGAGTTTCGACGTCGCGCCGAACCACCTTCGACATGAACGGTCGGAGCGGGTGATCCTTCGGCAATCGATCAAAATATTCGCCGGCCTCCCTCAACAGGAGCAGTGGAAGGTGGAACAGGAGTTTGAAATGGCTCGACAGGTCGGCGACGGGGCGCGACGGGTCATCGGACAGGAACTGCATCAGTCCCCGATAGAAATCGAGGAAGGATTCGAGCGGCAGCTTGCTCAGTCCGGCGAGAATCGCGGTGATGTCGGAGGAGAAGAAGGGTTCCCAGTTGCCGTCTTCGGCGTTGTCGGAGTCCCGGTACTTGATGTGCTCGGAGAAGCGCTGCGCGAACTGGACGAGATCGGCCAGCGAGCGCTCGTCGACGTCGATCGAGTTCGGGTCGAGCGCGTCGAGGTAACGCTCGGGCTGGTTGGTGCCTGAGCGGGTCAGCGGATTGAGCTGTTTGCACTTCTCGGTACTCATTACAAGTAGAACGGATACACAAAATTGAACCTCGAATTCGACGTCCGCACTTTGTATCCGATGCGGATCCAAAGCGCCCCCTCCAATGCATCGAAGCGCACCTCGATCTCATCCGCATCGATGCGGGGCTCGTGATAGAGGATCGCCGTCTTGATCAGGTTCTCGATGTACGTAAGCCGGCCCGTGTTCATGGGCTCGAAGAGTTGTTCCTCCAGGCTGCACCCAAACGTGGGCTGCATGACCCGCTCACCGAGGGCGGTATTGAAGATGATTTCCAGGCTCTTGTGGATGTCCTCCACGCCCGACGTCGTCTCGACCGACGCGAGAACTTTGTCGAAGGCCGGGGGAAAGCTCCAGCCGGTTCCGAGGAATGGATCGTTCACCGGCATGGCTCAACCTCCGATGATCACGGTTGGGTCTCCGCCGACGATCGTCCCGCCGTGCGCACAAGGGTCGAACATTCTTGCGGCCGGCTGGCCTGTGATCAGCACGGTCGTCGACCCCGAGACGATCGTGTCGGGGGGGCCCGTGCAGGTAGCCACGGAAGTGACGGTCGCCGCCGGCAGACCCGAAATAAGCACCGTCGGGGCGCCGACAATGATAGGTCCGCCCACGTGAGGGACCGTGCCCGTCACCATCGGGCATACGTGGAAGTCGGTAACTCTTGCAGCAGGAGGCATTTGGAATGGTCTCTGGTTTCGGTCTCAAGTTTTCTAGTTGATCTGCACGAGCGATCCTTTAACCTCGGTCGTCCCGCCGCTCTTCAGCGCCGCGCTCGCCGATCCTTCGAGTTTCGCCGACGCGCTCGCTTTGATGTTGAGGTTCATCGCGTCGAGCGACATTTCATTCGCCGCCTTAAGCTTCAAGTCCTTCGCGCTCTCGAGCGAGATTCCGTCGGAGCTCATCGTGATCTTGTTTCCCGACTCGTCTGTGACTTCGATCTCGCCGTCGTCGTCGCTGATCAGGATCTGGTTTCCGTTCGGCGTTTCGATCGTCAGGCTCACCGCATCGTCGTTGAAGACGACCTTCATCCCGCTGCGGGTGACGAAGCCTTTCTCGTGGTTTTCGTCAGTCGCCGTCAGCGGCGCCGGCTTGGCGCTGCTGTTCAGCATGCCGAGGATGATCGGATGGTTCGGGTCGTCGTTCAGGAAGCCGACGACCACCTCGTCGCCGAGCTCCGGCCGGAAGAAGCTGCCGCGATTCTCGCCGGCGTCGAGCGTGCTGACTCGCGCCCACGTGCCTTCGTCGCCGGCATCGATCACCGGAATCCTGACCTGGACACGATCCGCTCCTGCAGGATCCTCCAGACTGGTCACAATCCCAATCTGGAGACCGCTGATTGCGGGATGAAAGGCGGATGCCGGCGTTGCATTGACGGGATACTTGTCGACGTGCCACTCGGGGTCCAGGCCGATCTGGAGCGTGGTCATCCAGTCGCCCTCTCCCAGGATCTGTCGAACGCCCGAGACGAAGGCCTTTCCATTGAAGCGATCACCGAGTCCGGCGAACTCAACCATGTCTCCGGACTTCACCGCCCCAGTGCCCTGAACCCTAACAGACCCGCGGATCTTGGAGAATCTCGATTTGATCATCTGCGCCTCGGCCCAAGCGTCGAGTTCGCCTTGAACCAGCGATCCGGTATGACGTAGAGGGAACGAGTCCACTTGGCCGACGTCCGCCAGATCGGACCCGCTCAGATTGCCCTGGCCTGGAGCGCTCACATTGTCGATTTCCCCCGAAAGCAACTCCTGATTGGCGTGATCCCATCCACCGGACTCGACTGAGGGTACCTGGATCCGGGCGTCCATTTCCATATCAAGATCGAAGATGCCGGACCCGTACGTAAGCTGCAGGACCGGCTCGGTTGACGCGTCCGGCTTCGCGATCCTGACGGCCCCGTCGACGACCGAACAGATCATGCCGATCCTCTCAGCCCGCGAGATCACGAGATCCCAGTCAGAGACTTGG
>DATKEJ010000476.1:0-6193 GCA_035512315.1 Rhodothermales bacterium
TATTCGCACCGAGTACGGGATGTCACCCTCAACAGCCGCCATTCATAATCAACCAGAACAGCCTACGAAAAGTTCAATCAAAAAGCAGACAGAATCTGCTTGACTTTCCCCAGACTAACTCCCCCGGCTGCGCCCGGCTCCTCTTTAGTCTTCCCTACCTTGGTGGACAATGATTCCGCCGGGCTTAGCCGCCCCCTCCAGCGACATGCTCGCTCGCGGGTAAGCCCCGCATGGGTGTTTAGCGTTTAGCGTTTCTCGTTCAGCGTTCAGCGTTCAGCGTTTCTCCCGCGCTTCTCCAGCCACGCATCCACACTGTACTTCCCGGGCCCGATCAGTATCAGCCCAACAAGGAAGAAGAAATTCTTGAAGGCGTTACCGGGATTGCCCTGTCCACTGGTCACGTGGGACAGCCACGCGACGAACATCCCGAAGGCGAGGATCAGGCAGGCGGGACGAAAGAGGAATCCGACCGCGATCATCGTCGCGACCAACGTCTCGGCCATCGCTATCATGAAGCCCCAGAACGCTGGCCAGAACGAGATCCCAAGCAGCTCCATATTGCCGCCCAGGCCGGTCCATCTCTCAGGGCCGCCGGTGAGTTTTCCGTACCCGTGGTAGTAGAAGAAGCCGATGCCCAGTCCCAGACGTGCTACGAGCAAGCCTGCATCGCGGTACTTTTCGAGTGCGTTCCAGATCATGTTCCCCGGGGGTTTTGGTGTCTACTCGGTGGAGGTCTGGAGGTTGCCCCCGGAAACTTGAGCCGCGAAGGGTTGTTTCCCGATTTGCCGAACCTCGACTGCGATGTTCTGAGCATAGCACAAGGTCGCGGCCGGCTTTGTCCCGCCGCGGCACTTCATTCATACCGGCACATGTCCCACCCCAACATCCTTCTCACCGGCGCCACGGGCTACGTGGGCGGGCGGCTGCTGCATCGGCTGGAGGCTGACGGTCTGCGCGTTCGGTGCATGGCCCGCAACCCGGAGCACCTCATCCAGAAGGCCTCTCGGGAAACGGAGATTGTCGACGGCGACGTGTTGAACGAGCCGTCCCTCCGTCAGGCTATGCAGGGAATCGATACGGCCTACTATCTCATCCACTCAATGGGATCGAGCAAGGATTTTGAGGATCGCGACCGCACGTCCGCACGGATCTTCGGCGAAGTCGCTCGTGAGATGGGCGTGAAAAGGATCATCTACCTGGGCGGGCTTGGGGACGCGGGGGAGTTGTCGTCGCACCTGCGCAGCCGCCAGGAGGTGGGGGAGATGCTTAGAGACTCCGGTGTGCAGACCATCGAGTTTCGGGCGTCCATCATTATTGGATCGGGCAGCCTCTCTTTTGAACTGATCCGCGGTTTGGTCCGCAAGCTGCCGGTGATGATCACACCGTCCTGGGTCCGAACGCCGGCTCAACCAATCGCGATCGAGGACGTGCTCCACTATTTGGTGGCTGGATTGCGGTACAAAGGTGCGGACAGTCGGGTCTTCGAGATCGGGGGAGCCGATACGGTTGGGTATGGTGACCTGATGATGGAGTACGCCCGGCAGCGCGGCCTCAAACGGCTCCTGATTCCAGTCCCTTTCCTCTCGCTGCGTCTGTCGAGTCTCTGGTTGGGACTGATCACGCCTGTTTACGCACGCATTGGCAGGAAAATGATCGATAGCGTTCGCAACGAGACGATCGTGAAGGATCCGGCGGCGCTCGAAGCATTTGACATCCGGCCGCGCGGGTACCGGGAAGCGATCGCGCGGGCTCTTGCCAACGAGGAGCGAGAAGTCGCCGAAACACGATGGTCGGATGCGATTTCCTCGATGGGGACTAAGAAATCATGGGGTGGAGTCAAGATGGGCAGCCGCATCGTCGATTCGCGACGCGTGTTGGTTGACGCCCCTGCTCACCTCGCGTTCACACCGATTCGTCGGATTGGGGGCCAGGTGGGTTGGTACTACGGCACATGGCTGTGGAAGCTGCGAGGGTTCCTCGACCTGATCGTCGGAGGCGTGGGTCTCAGGCGCGGGCGCCGCGACCCTGAGCACCTACAAATCGGCGACGCGTTGGACTTCTGGCGCGTGACCGACTACGAGCGCGACCGAAGGCTTGTGCTTTTCGCTGAAATGAAGGTCCCCGGCCGCGCCTGGCTCCATTTCGAAGTCACGCCGCACCAGGGAGGCTCCGAAATTCGACAGACCGCCATTTTCGACCCGGCGGGATTAGGCGGGCTCGCGTACTGGTACACATTTTTTCCGATCCATCGACTCGTCTTTTCGGGCATGCTGCGCGGCCTGGTTAATGCGATCCCGAACGAGGCTGGCGCCCGGCCAGGTAAGTCATCCCCGCCTCCCGCCATTGTTGGAGGCAGGCTCGCGACCCCTGCCGTGAAAAAAGGGTAGAGGTCCGAGGTCCGTCCTTTCCAAATGCACGCCGCAAGGAATACAGGGCGTGAAGAAGAAGATCTTTTCTCGCCAAAAGAGCGCTGAGAACGCGATGTGATTGCGGATCCCACAGGATCTCGGAGCCACGCAGGCACCGGTCGGACTTCGGACCTCGGACCTGGAAAGGAACAACCGCCAGTCGAGCCCGGTATGCAATCCATCCATGCCAGTTTCCACCATGCATCGATTCGTACGCGACATCAATCGAGCGACCGCCGCGCTGCTGCTGGCAGTGTTTGTAGTAGGCGGCATCTTGGCGCCCTCCGTGCACCGTGCCGTACACAGTGTCGAGTACGCCGTTGTCAGCATGGAAGCCGCTCACGCCTGCGATCACTCCAGCCACGCCGATGCGTACGAGAACGATCGCCCGGATCCGCTGGACGAAGACTGTCTGCTGTGTGTCCGTCAGGCGATGTCGGTGAACGCGCCTCACCTTCTCCATGTAGGGTACCAGGATTCCGGCGATTACCAATTCCGCGAGCGCACCGCTCCCGACAAACTTCACCTCTCTTTCTCTCCCATTCGGGGACCACCTCACGCGGCCTGATCCATAGCACGCCCCTTCACCCACTGGGGCGGACAGGCCCACGCGGCCCGAATGAACTTGATCGGCAGATAATCGATGTCCTCCAAGCGGTATATCGTTGCTGCCCTTCACCTCATTCGACCGCAATTCAAGGATGAGGCATCAGCCGCAACCGCACGATTGTGAGGCTCTCCATTTTGTACAAATCCATTTTCCGACGTCGAACGACGCTCGGATGGTCTTCGGTCGTTCTCTTAACGATTCTGCCTGGAACCGTCTGGTCGCAGGTGATCGAGGGGCGGGTTCGGGATTTCGAACGGCAGCCGTTGCCTGGCGTTACCGTCGTCGTACCGGCACTGCAGATCGGCGCCGTGACCGATGAGGAGGGTCGCTACACGATCGTGGGCCTGCCCGTCGGGGCTCATACCGTCGAGTTCCGCTTCCTGGGGTTCGAGACCTCCACCCATACCGTTGTCGTAGCTGCAGAGCGGTTGACGCTCAACGTGATACTTCGGGGGGCCACGCTGCTGCACGAAGAGGTGGTGAAGACGGCGGACGGGGTACATGACGCACTCAACCGCGCGACGTTGTCGGTTTCGCGTCTGGATCCCGAGGACGTCGAAATGCTTCGCGGGCAGACGCTGGGCGAGACCCTCGAGCATCTGGCCGGCGTGACTACGATGACCACCGGGCCTTCGATTGCCAAACCGGTAATTCGCGGCCTGCACAGCCAGCGGGTGCTGATCCTGAATGCAGGGATACCGCAGGAGGGGCAGCAGTGGGGCGGTGAGCACGCACCCGAGATCGATCCTTTTGCTCCTGTACGGATCGAAGTCGTTCGTGGAGCAGCAGGAGTCGAGTACGGTGTCGGAGCGATCGGCGGCGTGATCCGGCTCGAGCCGCGGGAGCTCCCGACTGGGCCGGTCCTCCGAGGTTCGCTCACAATGAACGGATTCTCCAATAACCGCCAGGGAGCCGGATCGATCCTGCTCGAGGGCGGCCTGGGTGCGCTTCCGGGCATGGGTTGGCGCGCCCAGGGAAGTTTCCGCAAGGCCGGCGCCTCACAAACATCCGACTACGTCATCGGAAACTCGGGCTTTCAAGAGCTCGACGGTACGGTGGCCGTCGGGTATCACGGCGCCCGTCTCGGACTGGATGTGCATTACAGTCACTTTGGCACGGAGCTGGGCCTTTTCAAAGGCGCCCACATCGGCAATTATGATGACCTCCTGCGGGCCATCGAGCGCGGCCAACCAGGCGTCGAGTACGATTTCTCGTACGGCATCGAGCCGCCGAAGCAGAGCGTCGCGCACGACCTGCTCGCCCTTCGAGGCGGGTACGTCCTGGACAGCGGCGACCGGGTGGAGACGCAGTACGGTCTGCAGAGAAACCGGCGCCAGGAGTTCGACGCGCATCGGCGATTCGGTGATCCGCTCGAAGACCCTGCCTTCGACCTGACGCTCACGACGCATACCCTCGACGTCAAGTTCAAGAGCAGACCGCGCGGGTCGTTCTTCGGAGTTGTGGGGATCAGCGGAATGAACCAGGGAAACGTCAACGTTGAGTCGGGCTACCTCATCCCGAATTTCCGCGCGCTGACAGGGGGCGGCTACGCCCGGCTGAGCTGGGTTAACGGGCCCTGGGTGGTCGAGACTGGAACCCGATTCGACTATCGATGGCTGAAGGCGTATCCCAGGCTCAGTCCGATCGAGGGTTTCACCCGGCGAACGCACTCGTATCGGAGCCTGTCAGGCGTGATCGGCGCCATCCGGCAAATTGCCCGATCCTGGTCGATCGCGGCCAACATCGGTACGGCGTGGCGACCCCCGGGCGTCAACGAGCTATACAACTTCGGCGTCCACCACGGAACCGCCCAGTTCGAGGTCGGCAATCCCGAAATCGGCAGCGAACGGAGTTACAGTCTGGATGTGACGCTCCGCCACGCGAGCGAGCGCGCGAGTATGGAGGCGAGCGCGTTCAACAATTGGATGGATGGCTACATCCACCTGTTCCCGGAGCCGGAACCGAAGGTTACCATACGCGGGACATTCCCGTCGTTCCGATATGCCCAGACCGATGCCGTGCTGCGGGGCTTTGATGCCTCCGTCGAGTACCGGGCGCTCGATTTCCTCGCTTTCGCAGCGCGAGGGTCGTTAGTGCGCGGCGACGACCGGACGACGGACGTACCCCTGATATCGATGCCTGCCGACCGCCTGACGCTGAGCACGTCGCTTGCGATGCCGAATCTCGGTCCGGTTCGCGAATCGAAGATCAACCTGGAGAGCACCTTTGTAAACCGGCAGACCTCTTATCCCGATGGAGTCGACTACGCGGATCCACCTCCAGGATACACGCTCGTCGGCGTTGGATACAGCGCGGTTCTGATGTGGTGGAATACGCCCGTACGCTTCAGCGTGTCCGTCGAAAATCTGTTCAACGAGGCTTATCGCGACTACCTGAGCCGGTTCCGGTATTTCATCGATGATCCCGGTCGGAATGTCGTCTTTCGCGTGCATGTACCACTGGGCACGCCTGATCCGTGAGACCGACGACATTGAAAATCCAAATCCAGAAAACGAAATTGAAAAAAATAGGTAACTACCATGAAAACAATGTTTTATAAATACACCATTATCGCTTTCACTGTAACTTTGGCCGTCTTCATAGGGGCGTGTGACTCTACCGAGCCCGACGATGACGGCGCAGGCGAACAGGAGTTCATCACACGCGTGGTTCTGACGCTCGTAGGGGGTGGCGACAACGTTACGGCGGAAGCGAGCGACCCCGACGGCGACGGCGCCGGTTTTGAGATCGACACGCTTCGTCTGACGGCCGGTGTTACCTACGTGGGCTCCGTTGAGCTCGCCGACGATATCAACGGGGAGGACGTCACTGAGGAGGTGCAAGCCGAGGACGACGCGCACCAGTTCTTCTACACGGTGGGCGGAGGCGCCGCAGGCCGCGTGACGGTAACGATCACGGACGAGGACGAAAACGGTCTTCCTGTCGGGCTCGACTTTATGGTGGAAGTATCTCCCGGCGGGCCGGCAGATGGGACGCTCCGCGTGATCCTCAGCCACTTCGATGATGAACCGAAGAACGGTGTCGACCAAAGCGACGAGACGGACGTGGACGTGACGTTTCCAGTGCGGATCGAATAGGACGCAACGGCGCCACGGGTTCTGCTCACTCTCCACGCAAGTGCTTACACCCCGCCCGTTCGCACCAACGACGAGGG
>DATKEJ010000477.1:0-7983 GCA_035512315.1 Rhodothermales bacterium
TTGTTCTCGACTTTGTAAAGGGACGGAAGGCTGATGATGTCCACACCCTTCCGGCGCGAGAATGCGGCCTCGACCACGCCGGTGAGCAGCAGCGCACTTGCCCCCGGAGAGTGATCCACGAGGGCGTCCGCAATCATCATGTTCCGCCGTAGATGCCCGAGACCGCACGTATCGTGGGAGTATAGTGCGACCCGTGGGGCAAACATACCTCTATCTGTCTGCCTCATTGACAGATGCCTCCTTGTTTGCTCGATGCTTCCTACTGGTGCCGCGTCCCGCGAAAGACGCTGCGGCCCGAATATATGGTGTTACCAAACTATAAAAGCGGATTCCACTGATCGTGAGGATCACGCCGGAACCCATTAGACACATTAGCCGGGCGAATCATAACCTCGTGCTCCTCGTGCGCCGCCGGCGAGCGTCCGCCTTTCACGCAACTCGTGGACGCTGCCTCTGCGCACGTCGGTGAACGCCGTCTTCAGGCGCAAACATCTCTAGATCGAACCGCCGAGGAAGGTAGGACGCGGCTTTGGTTCGTTCGACTGGAATTAAGTACGGACCTTTCGACGCGGTAAACGGAGGATAGGCTTATGGTTTCCTGATCGTGATCTGATGATTCCGTCATGTGGACGAGATTCAGTCAAGCATGAATCTCGCGTCGCTCCACCCGGGACCGCCCTCATAGGCAAGGTATCGAAGCTCGACTTTATGCCGCCGACCGACTTGATGAGGAGCCTCAGGTTGTCGGCCATGTCGAGAATCTCGTCGACGAGCATCTCCGCGTTCATGGGATGATTCACGAGCAGGCGCCTACCGGCTCGTCATACGTCAAGTCCACCACGTCGACGCCGTCAAAATCGACAAGTCTCCTTTTCAGCGCGACGAGGAGGTAGTATGTCGGAGTGAGAACAACGATCTCGGTAGTGTGGGGCGGAACCATGGCCGGAAACTGAAAACGCAAAATGCGAAACGCAAAATGGGCGTCTTAACGTCGAACGTCAAACGTCAAACAGCCTGCCCCGAACGAGCGAACACGTATCCTCTCGAAACGCGACGGCTCGGAGAGAGCGAGGAGGGGTCGAACGTCACTCCGGCAGGACCGGTTAGCGATTATCGGTTTCAGTCTGGATCCCGGATCAAACCTGCCCCGGACGATCCGGGGTCCGGGGTCCTGCTGAGCGGTCACGATGCACCATGCACCAAGTACCAAGTACCAAGCACCTATTCTCCCTCAGCCTCCGCCATCACCGGGGGAGACGACTCTCGATACTCGAACCCCTCCATTGAGACAGTGTAGGTATCCGAGCCCTCATCGTAGCCGACGCACGACAGAGTCGGATAAAAGCCGGTTACGGCGACTGCCTCCGTGCGCTTGATCGGATTGCAAATGCCCGGCTTGCTCTTCAGATAGTCCATCGTGAGCATCTCCTCGTAGAAGGTGATGCGACCATCGTAATTTCCATAAATCCAAGACCTTGTGAACGGCTCACCTTGGAATTCAGGACCGGTCACGTCGATCAGGTGGTTGCCCATGGCCGGGACGACGGCCTCCACGTCCTGAAAGTCAGGATGCTTGTAATTAACGGGCACGGGCTTCTTTCCGAGCTCGAACTGGTCACACCGGACGAACTCCGGACCGCACGGGCCGGACTCGATCCCGAATATCGTCTCCTGCGACTCGATCATGAAGTGTACGTCGAAATGGGGCGAGTCATAAATGCCCGGCGGGATGTGGCCCATCGGGTTCCAGTTAAGCAGCACCCACTTGAACGGGACGTCCTCTCGGGCGGCAATCTCCTCCGGCAGTGGTACGACGAACTCGTGCGTCATGACGCATTCGGCAGGTTTGTCAATCGTTCCGTCGCCATTTCGGTCGGTGCAGTGTTTGAAATTGGAATGCCCCTCCGGCGGAGCATCGAGTCCCGCAGAATCAAAAGTTGTTCCTATCACTGACGGATTTCCGTCAGCATCGAGAATAACATATGCCGATACGGTTCCTTCCCCGAAACTGACGTCGGCTCCGCGCAGGGCGCCTCCGTCGGACTGTCCGTAAGCGCCGGGGGTGAACCCGAGCAGCAGAAATGCTCCGGCAAAAAGTGGAAATAGAGTTCTCATGGCTGAAGTTTGGGTGGCGGAAATGGCAGACATCTGATACCTCGAGCAAAGAAAATGTGGCGAATCGGTGATCCGATCACAGCGTCCTTAGCGGTGTCGCTTGTGCGGATTTTGCGTTAAGATAGTGTGGCCTGCAGGAGGGAACAAGAGTCGCCGCCCTGTTGGCCGGCGATGACGGGCTGGGCGTCCTGGCCACAAGCGTTGAGCATCAGAACGTTGTCGGGGCGGCTGGGTAAGGATGATCCCAACGGAGCCCGGACGACCACCCCGGGGCAGCGACCGACACCTAACTCTCCGAGCCGGGCTTCAGCCCGGGGAGGCCGGCGACAAAGCCCGAGGAATTCCACTTGGGGGCTCAAGCCCCAGAGATCCACTGGGCCGGCGTTACCCCGCGCTGAAGCGCGGAGTGGCTGTCCGACTCGACGAAGGGCCTGCTTGCGCCTGCCTCAAGGAGCGATGTCCGACCTCCTTAAAAAGAACACCCCCTCCTCCCCGCTCGTCACGACGATCAAACCGCTCCCGAAAAACGGGTAGTTGCTCCACGAACCGCCGAAGCCCGGCCGATCATCGCCCCATGGCACGGTGTCGAAATAGCCGACTTCGCGCATCTGCACGGGATCCGAGACGTCGTACACCCTCAGTCCCGACAAGTAGTTCGACTGGTACATGTAAGCGCCGTTGATGAACAGGTTGTGGTCGGTCGCCAAGTTGGTGGATACGTGTTCGTCGACGAGGACGGGATCATCGAGCTCGGCCAGGTCCCAGACCAATGTCCTCGTTCCCGTCGTCATCCCGTTGATTTCGTCCGCCTCGTCATTCTGCAGATAGTAGCGGTGATCCTCAGTAAGCCATCCCTGGTGGGCATATGAGACGTTCGGGTAGCGACCCGCCGAGATCGGTACGATGTTCGCCTTGTCGGTAAAATCCGCTATGCTGATGGCGGTCTCGTTCGCCGCGACACAAATCTCCCTGCCGGTGTAACGCTCGTCGGGACCCCGATAGACTACGCACTGTGCATCGTGAGTATATCCACCCAGCTGTTCCCCTGTCCCCTCATGCGCGAAACATCCGACGAATTTCGGATGGACGGGATCGCTGAGATCGAGAATGTGCGAGCCTCCGCCGCACGTATTTCCGCCGCCGCTTATCCCCACGACGTACGCAAAACCTGTCGACTCGTTGATAATGATGTTGTGGGCGGAATCAAAACCTCCGTAGTGAGCCGTCGGCTCGAACTTCAGCGGCGGATTCTCGACGGTGCGAAGCTGCGTCAGATCGAAAATCTGGAGGCCATGGTCGCCCACATTGTCGGCAACGATATAGACGTAGTTCCCGTACGTCTTCGCGTCGCGCCACCAATTTGGCCTCGTACCGGGCGTCATAGGGAGCTCGCCGAGAACGATCGGATGGGCCGGATCGCTGACGTCTACAAAGACCGTTCCGCCGAATGTGCAGACAATGGCGTATTCCTTGCCAGTTTCCGGATCGGTCCATCCCCAGACATCGTTCGTCTGGATCCCCCAGTCGCTGCCCAAGTCCTCGTTGGGAATGAAGCTTATGATGTCGACGTTGCTGCAGTCGAACGAGGCCGCCTTTCCGTCCTCACACTTGACGCGGCCTCCTGTAATCGCCTGCTGACGATAAACCAGGTCGGGCTTAAGTTGGGCCGCAAGAGCCCACTCCGCTCCAACGCTTCCCCTCTGGTAAACGAATGCAGATCCGTAACCGAAAACATCCGCCATGGCCCCGATGACAATCAACCCGGAACCGGAAGCAAGCGCCGTCGCAAACTCGGCGTCCTCCTCCATCGTGTCGCCTCCAATCAAGTGCGACGGCTCGTACGTCCCGTCTCGCTCATCGAAAACGTAGGCAACGCCCGTATCGTGCTCGTCGTCGTACGCACCGACGGCCAACGACCCATCGCTAGCACTGAGCACCGATCCGAATTGAAACCTGGACGTGTCTTCGAATGCCTTGACGACCTGCGACTCTTTGAACTCGGATGCAGCGTCCGGACGATAAACATGGACGGCGCCCCGCCCGCCGTTCGCTCCAGGCGCACCAATGGCCAGATCGGTTCCGGTCAGCGCGATCGACGTCCCGAAAAGCGATGGCTCGCCCCCTCCGTCCGACCCATCCTTCAGCGTCTGGGCAAGTCTCCACGGTCGAGGCGCCGTGTTCACGACGTACACAGCACCATCCCGTTCGCCCGGGGCGCCCACAAACAGTAGGTCGCCCGAAGCCGCGACCGGTCTAGAAACATGAATCGTGGCGTCTGTCGGGAGCTCGATCGATCCCGACTCAACCCACGGACCTAACGGCGACTTCGTATACGCGACGACTCGAACGCCGCCCTCGGGGGTCGACACCGTCACGAGGACCCGATCGTCGATTACGGCCACGCTTTCGTCCAGAAAATTGTAATCGGATCCGGACCCCGGTCGCAAGATTGCCTCTTCGAGCCACTCTCCGTCACTCTGCTGACGGAATACGTAGATCCTGTTCTCCCCATTGTCGTGGGCTACAATGGCGCAGAGGTCGCCCGACCCCGCGACGGCAAGACCGAAGCCGTTTCCAGGGGATCCGTCAGTCGGCTCGAGTACTTGCACTCTTCCCCACGTGCTCGACGTCGAGTCCATCCGGTAGACGTAAACGCGTCCAGACAGACCGCTGTTCAGGGGCTCTCCAACGAGAATCTGTTCCCCAACGACGGCTACGGCCGATCCGAATCCGGCCTGCGAGAGCACGTCGTCGCTCTGCCCGCGAGCGGTCGACGCCAGGAGCGCCGACAACGCAAGCGCGACGAGTGAACGGCGTAGGTTGAGAATCATCAATGCCTCCGAGCTTCCAGTAGTACAAAGAGCGGATTATACGGCACCGAGTGGATCAGGCGAACAACGGGAGGAGAGACTTTGTTTGGACTGACGCACAACCAAGAATCATCCTCGCACCGGCGTCGTGAAGCGCTTTCACCATGAGCCTGGTGTTTAAGACGGCGTTGTAGGCTCGTTGCCCGTGACCGTGAATGCCCCTAGGAAACGATGCGAGTTATGAATCCTGCCCCCTAACTGTCTTTAGGATGGAACGAACAACGGCAGCCTACATACAAACGTCGCTACCTTGGACTTCGACGAGGGAAAGAGCGCCCTGAATCTGGCGCGGCACGGGATCCTGTTTCGGGCGGCGAGTGAGATCTTCCGGGATCCCCCGGAGGATCGAGCAGCGTAGCGACAGACAAGGCGAAACAAGGTGGATAACCACAGGGTTGATCGAGGGAGAAGTTTGGAGCGTCGTGTTCGCGATCAGGGGCAAGACGATAAGAATCATATCAGCCCGGAGGGCCCGGAACCATGAGAAAAAGGGTTACTATCGCTCGATTCACGAGCGAGGAGATCCAGCAGATTAATCGCAGAAGCGGCTTCGGTATCGATTGGGACCGAGTAAACGCGATGACCGAAGAGGAGATCGAGCGCAACGCTCTCGAAGACAACCGGCGCCTCGGAATTCCGGACGACTGGTATAAAGACGCGTACGTCGCTCAACCGGTCGAAAGAGACCCCGATCGGTGAGAGCAGCGGCTTGGGTTATTTTCTGAGTCAACGAGTCTCGGCTGCTCGTGACCACCCCCGGCTGAGCGCCTTTCTGGAATCGTCCCGACAACAGTGGCTGTCGCGCTCAGCCGCCCCCTCGGGGAGGGGGACAGGCGACCCGGACCACGAACCCCATGGACCTCGGACCACGGGCCTCGGACCCCGGACCTTTTACGGCACCTGCGAAGCCGCCCCCGCCGTCGTGTTCGCATTCCACAAATTGAAATCCGGCGCCGTCACTTGGCCGTCCAGATTGCAGTCGGCCGGCCGGTAGCCGGTCTCCCCTGCCGTCGTGGACGCGTTCCAGAGATTGAAGTCAGGAGCGGTGACCTGGCCGTCGACACTCGAGTCGCACGCGAACAGACCGAAAACGCCTCCGCCCAGATTCTTCATCGGGCTGCCTCCGGCCGTGTATGCCTGAGACATGGACGTCGTGAAATCCCAAGTCGCAGATCCCGACGACAAGCTCAACATCTGGGGCGTCATGACCGCGGCGTGATTTCGGTGATCGACCACGACGAACAGGCTGTCGAAACCGCCGGTCGACATCCGGAGGGCCCCTCCGTCGATATCCACGATCTTTCCATCCGATCGGATCAGCGCTGATCTCCGTGCCACTTCCGAAGCGGCCGCAAGTGCGCTTCGAACACTTACGACCATCCAGTCCACCAAGTCACCCGGCGGACCGTATAGCCACTCAGATCCATCGTGCTCGGCACTCGTCCCGTCGAAAAAGGAATCCCCGTACGAAGTGACCGCGGGGAGCGCTGCATCGAACAATGGCCCGGTCGACATCGAACCGCCGGCATAGGGCCCCTCCAGGAAAACCTCCAGGTCGAGCGCGGCCGTCGGAACGTGTCCCGACAAGACGACCGAGTATGGCTGAATTCCGCCTTCGAGTGGCCCTGTGTGCGATATCTCCACCACGTAGACGGCCGAGTCGGGACTGTCGACCAGCACCTGCTCCACATTATCGAGCTCGTTGCGTACCGTCCGAACAGCGAGTGCGGATGGATTGAGCGGAGAGAGGGTCCATGGATGGAAGGTGCCGCCTTCGCTCTCGATCACGAGATCCAGGTCGTTTACTAGCATCCTGACGTCGTTGTCGAGCCACTCGGATTTGGGGATGGCTCGGGAGGGGTCGGATACCGGAAGGCCGGGCGGATCCATCCACACAGCGGTCGCCTTCAGCGGCCCTGTGCCGTTGGACAGGATGACGTACGAGTCCGTCTCATCCGAATCGAGCGTATCCTCACGTACGTTGAATCCCGTGCCCACCAACGAGTCCTCGCGCAGGATGCGAGCCGCACCGGCGAGATCCGCCAGGCCCCAGCCGAACTGGTAATCAGGCCCTGGATTCCCCAAGTCCGTCGCCGAATGCAGAAGCAGTGCTTTCATCGACGCTGCGGTCGACAGCACGCCGGGGTTGTTCCTCGCGTGCTCGAGCATCAGACCTATCCCGCCGGCAATGACCGGCGCGGAGTGAGAAGTCCCCGATCCGATGCAGTTGCCTCCTGAGTCCGCCGCGTGGGTCGGAACGCGCAGCCTCGAGCCAGGCGCCACCAGGTCGGGCTTTATGCGTCCATCGTCCGTTGGCCCCCAGGACGAGTAGAACGACATCGCGAGCTCCGGTCCGACGAATGCTCCGCAGTGGCCGGTGAGGTTGTACACCGCGCCGACGCTGAGGACATTCTTGGACGACTGCATCCCGCCCAGTATGGAATCGTACCCGTCGGGCTCGTCGTCGTCGAGACGATGCTCCTTGCTCATCGACCAGCCCGAGTGGCAGTTTGGTCCTGCGACGCAGTCTGAGAAGAACCAGTGCAGCGAGTCGGGAGGGAATACCTGCGTCGTGTCACGGTCGTTACCGGCAGCCAAGACAGGAAGGAATGCCGGATGCGTGGCGGCGAACAGATCCCACGCCACCGACTCCTCGTCGTAGAACCCGCGATGGTAGTCTTCGATCTTGCTGACGGTCGTGTCGCCCCACCAGGACGAAAGAAGCGTCAGGCCGTCCGGCATGATGGCCGGCCCCCACCCGTTGGCCGGCCCGTAGGAGTGATTGGAGACCCTCAAATCGTAGGTGACGGACGCATCGTCCATCTCCACGAGATCGAGCGTGTCGTCGTAGGAGAGGACGAGCGCCTCGTAAGCGACTCCCCGCCAATCCAGATCGACGCCCTCAGCCGCTACAATTCCCGCCATATTGTGCGAATGGGAGGAGAACGTCGGTCCGACCCGATTTGTCCCAAGCGTGTCGATGCGGCTTCCCCCGATC
>DATKEJ010000478.1:0-10615 GCA_035512315.1 Rhodothermales bacterium
GCGGTCGAGCTGCTGATCGGTGGCGATGGATATGATGCTGAAGCAACCGTCTCGCCCGACGGCCGGTTCGTCATTTTCACGTCGACACGTTCCGGAGACCTCGACCTCTGGCGTTACGAGGTTGCTACGGGCGATCTCCTCCAGTTGACGACCGAGTTGGGATACGACGGCGGGGCGTTCTTCTCACGCGCCTCCGACAAGATCGTCTGGCGAGCGTCAAGGCCGACCGGTGAGGACGCAGAGGCGTACACCTCGCTCCTTGCCCAGAATCTCGTCGAACCGAAGGCCTTGAATCTCTTCGTTGCCAACATCGACGGAAGCGAGGCCAGACAGGTGACTGACCTGCCCGGCGCCAACTGGGCTCCGTTCCTTCACCCCGACGGACAGAGGGTCATCTTCGCTTCCAACCATCATACCCTTGATCAGGGAGGACGTGAGTTCGACCTGTTTCTGATCGGAGTCGACGGGACGGGGCTGGAGCGCGTCACGCATTCGGGCACTTTTGACGCGTTCCCGATGTTTTCCTTTGCGGGCGACAAGCTCGTGTTTGCGTCGAACCGCAACGCGGATCGCACACCGACTCGGGACACGAACGTGTTCATTGCGGAGTGGGTCGATCAACCGGAGGAGGTGGATGTGGCGTTTGACGGGGGGCAACCTGTTCCATAGGGGCCAAGCCAAATGCCGCCCACACGGCCGGACGCCGGACCCCTATTCTTTCGTCCGATTCCTCGACTGACGGTTCTCGTCGATCCGGCGATAAATCGCCAGCACGAATCCACCCGTCATCATGATCAGGCCAAACCACAACAAGTTGATCAGCGGTTTCTCGTATGCCTGAACCACGACCCAGTCCTGCGTTTCGCCGCCGAGTCCATCGACCATAAGTCGTACAGCTCCGTCGTCGACGTTCATGCCGACGAACGAGACCGTGATACCCCACTTGTCGATCGTAGCGGGAATGTACCGCTGCTGGCGGTTCTCGGTGATGATGTAGACAGGCTCGATCGCCGCCTGCTCTCCGGAGCCGACATCCCTTACCAGCAGCTTCGCGGATACGGAAATCTCGGAGGTTGCGCCATGGGCCATTGTCGAGTCGGTGCCGAGGGCGAACGAGTCGAACGCGATCTCGAATCGATTGTCGCCAATTACAGAGGACTCGCCGCGGCGAAGCTGGAGCTGAAGCCGTTCGCTCGAGGAGGCATCCCCCTCTTCGAACATTGCTCTAGGCGCTACCGACACGTAGATATCCTTTTCCAGGTACATCTTGATGTCGGGATGCTGGATCCACTGCTCCTTCCGCGATTTGTAAACGACGGGCTTGACCTGGAAAGCGTGGCCCTGCATGTCGTCGAAACTCAAGCTGTATGCCGTGTACCCTTCGCTGGTGGTTTCGGTACCGTCGAAGGTCACTCGAAATCCATCGACCATGACGGTTTGACCCCGCTCGACAACGAAATTCTCCCTCTGGCCCTGATGGGATTCGGGAACGATTGGGTCGTTCAGTCCGCTCGACGTCACGATCCCGAGTAGTGCCAGAGCGAGACCAATGTGCGTGGTCGCGCCGCCCGCCAGCTTAATGTTGCCTTTTCCGATTCGCCAGAGGACGAATCCGTTGCCGTAGAAAGCGAAAAACGACGCGAAAACGAGCAGCAGGAGCAAGATACCCGGTCCGTACTGATACCATGCGTCGCTGAGCCCGGCGCCGAGTCCGGCAGCCAGGACGTCTCCGACTGCGTTGGCCGCTGCTTGCGCAGGACGGGCCGTCTCTTGTGCGAACGGCGTCAGAATCAGAACGGCGGCCGTGCTCAAGACGGACAGGACAAGTGGGCGCGCGACGAGACGGTTAAGCGTATCGATCGACATTTTCGTCCACCAGAACAACTGCCCCAGTCCGACCAGCAGTGCGAGTACGACGGCCATGGGCAGCGTCCACCGGTTGTAAAACTCGATCGGCACGCCTGACGGGTTGTCTCTAAAGATCCTCCCGATGATCGGGCTGCTCGTTCCGAGAAGGATGACGCCGGCTATTGCGCACAGCACCATGGCGCCTGTGAAGATCATGAACTCGCGGGACATGATCTCCGACTCCTTTTTAGGCACGGGCAGCTCGCGATATCGATACGCAAAGAGCCCAAAACCGACGAGCGCAATCGTGAGAATCCAGATGAGGAGCTGGTTGTAGAGGCCGAGGTCGACGAACGAGTGCACCGAAACGTCACCGAGGATGCCGCTTCGCGTCAGGAAGGTCGAATAGATGACTGTCATGAACGACAGGACGCACAGCAAAATCGACGCCTTGTGGCTCGACCCGCTCTTTTTCTGGGCGACCATGGTGTGGACCGCGGCGGCACCCACGAGAAACGGTACGAATGAGGAGTTCTCGACGGGGTCCCACGCCCAGTATCCACCGAACGAAAGCGTCACATACGCCCAGTAGCCGCCAAGTGCGATACCCACCATGAGGATGACCGTTGCGGCGAGCGTCCACGGCAGGGCGGGCTTGACCCACTGCGTGTACTTTCTCTGCCAAAGCCCTGCAACCGCGTAGGCAAACGGAACAACCATCATGCTGAAGCCCACGAAAAGCGTCGGCGGATGGATCACCATCCAATAGTTCTGCAGAAGGTCGTTCAGGCCGTTTCCATCAGGAGGAACGCCGCCGGACGCGAGGAACGGAGCGTCAGGAAATCTCTCAGCCAGGAGGGCGAACGGCGAGGAACCGATCACGAGGCCGCCGAGCTTGATGTCGACTATCATCGACAACATGAACGCCTGACTGAGGCCGAGAATGGCCATGACGGGGCCCTCGAAACGGCGCGCCGTCTTCAACGCGATCACCCCGACTACCGCCGTCATGAGCGTCCAAAGGAGGAATGAGCCCTCCTGTCCCGCCCAGAACGCCGAAAACAAATACTTGGTAGGCAGGTCCCTCGACGAGTTGCCCCAAACGTAATTGAACTGGAACTGGTGCGTGAAGATCAGCCGTGACAGTATTACGGCCGCCACCGATGCGGAGACCAGCATGACGTACCATGACAGCCTGCCGGTGCGTATCAGCGCCGGGGCTGCGTGAGGTTTCCGTACGGACTGAAAGTATGCCAGTCCTGACAGGATGCTCGCTACGAATGATACGAGCAGCAGAAGTTCACCAATCGTTCCGACCATAACCCCCCCTTTTTTGGTCCAAATTTTGGCTTGGTAAGATCGTCAAGGACAGATTTCAGCGTGTAGGGATTCACTCTGCAGCAGGTGACAGCAAATCGCGCATCTGATCCCAGTGCTTTGGCAGGATAGCCAGGGCGAAAGCACCCACACCGATCAGTCCCACGGTTTCATAAACGAAGTACGTTGGGAACGGGACAAGGAGCGTTGCCAGTACGTTTCCGGGTATGATGGTCGAGCGTCCTCGCCAGAGCTTGTAGCCGAAGAATCCGACGACGAAGAGCACGCCCCAGAACACAATGGTGATCGGCCAAATGATGGCAAGACCGCCGCAGGCAGTCGCCAGCCCTTTGCCGCCCACCAGCTTCCTCGAGGAAATCGACAGCCACAAATTGAAGTTGTGGCCGAGAATGGCGCCCAGAACGGCAATCCACTCGTACCATATTCGGAAGTCGTCGTCGGGTGCGATCAGTCGAACTGCGAGCACGGCGGCGACCCCCTTTAGGGCGTCGACCACGAAGACCGAAACGCCGGCCCATTTTGAGCCCGTCACGGCGAAGGAGTTCATCGCCCCGACGTTTCCCGATCCGGTCGCGCGAATGTCTTTGCCGGTGAAGAGTTTGACGGCCCAGTATGCCGTTGGGAGAGTTCCCAGCAGATAGCCGACCAGTAGAGAGATGAGGATCAACGATGTTGTCACAGTGTGGGTGTTTATCGGTTTCTTCTATCGAGCGTAGGAAACGGAGCGAAGTTCCCGAATAACCGTCACTTTGATCTGGCCGGGATACTGCATTTCGTCTTCGATCTTCTTCGCAATCTCGGATGCGAGCTGCTCTGCGTGAGCATCCTGTACGAGTTCATGATTAACAATGACGCGCAGCTCACGACCCGCTTGGATAGCGTAAACGCGCTCTACGCCTTTGAAGTCTCCTGCGAGCTGTTCGAGATTTTCCAGCCGCTTGATGTAGCTCTCGAGTGCTTCGCGACGCGCGCCGGGACGCGCTCCGGAAATCGAGTCGGCAGCCTGCACAATCGGCGCGATCGGGGTGGTCATCTCGACCTCGTCGTGGTGGGCGCCCACGGCGTTGCAGACCTCGTCGGATTCGCCGTGGCGGCGACACAACTCCATCCCTACGATCGCATGGGGGCTTTCGAGGTCGCCCTCCACGACTTTGCCGATGTCGTGCAGCAGGCCGGCGCGCCGGGCTTTTCCGGGATCGAGCCTCAACTCGGTCGCCATAATCGAGGACAATTTAGCTACCTCGATCGAATGCGACAGCAGATTCTGGCCGTAACTCGAGCGATATCGCATGCGACCTACAAGCCTGACCAACTCAGGATCGAGCCCGTGCAGGCCGAGGTCAATTATCGTCCGCTCGCCGGTCTCGACGATCTCTTCCTCGAGTTCAGACTGGACCTTTGCCACGACCTCTTCGACTCTCGCCGGATGGATGCGACCGTCCTGGATCAGCTTGATAAGCGACAGCCGGGCGATTTCACGCCTGACCGGGTCGAAACCGGACAGGATGACGGCCTCAGGCGTATCGTCGACGATGACTTCGACCCCTGTGGCGGCCTCGAAGGCTCGGATGTTTCGTCCCTCGCGGCCAATGATTCGACCCTTCATTTCGTCTGAATCGAGGTTGACGACGGAGACGGTGTTTTCGATAGTGTGCCCGGCTGCTGTGCGCTGTAGCGCGGTCAGGACGACCTTTCGGGCTTCACGATTTGCGGAGAGCTTGGCCTGGTCGCGGATGTCCTTGATCATGGTCGCTGCTTCAAGCCGCGCGTCTTCAAGGAGCCGGTCCTTCAGTTCTCGTTCTGCATCGGTGCGGGATATGCCGGAGACTCGCTCCAGGTTTCGGACGTGCTCGCGGTTCAATTCTTCGTACTCGGTCGTCTGTCGCTCGAGGCGCTCCTTGAGCTGGCGCACGCGGTCCTCCTCGGCCACGAGCGCCTGGTGTCTCGATGCCGAGTCCTCCTCGAGTTGTCTCGATGAGGTGAGCAACTCCTCAGCCGCGCGCTGCTCACGAACGAGTTCCTCGCGCAGCAATTCCAGTGAGTCGGCGGCAGAATGAAGCAGGGCCTCCCGATCCTTCATTCGATGACTCATCCGCGACAGCTTCTCGTGACGCTTATCCAGCTTCTGGCGAATATCCTTCAGGTCGCGGCGGCTTTCGCTCGACTCCTTATCGAACTGTCTGGTTTTCTCAGTCCACTCGGCGTCCAGTTCTCTGAGCCGCTCGTTTGTGACTGATTGGATCTTCTGTTCTGCCCCTTCTAACAGTTTACGAGACTGGTCGGCCAACGCAACGACCCGGCTCTTTGCCAGCCGTATGGTGACAAGTCGGCCGATCGCCAGTCCGATAGCGAGTGCGATCACAAAGCCCGCGACGAATGCCATCGTTACGGGTGTCATTTTCTATATGGTCTGAATCAAAGCTCATTTGATGAGCGTGTTGTTTAACACATCTTCTTTGGTCATGTGACCGACTTCATATCCGAAGTCTAAGAAACGAAGCGCCCCGGTTCAGTCGAACCGGGGCGCTGTTTCCTTCAGAACCAGCACCAGCCCGAGAGGATATGAGGAACCACTTCAAAACACAGTGGGTGCTGCCCAAATCCTTTCAACTTCCACTGCCCTCTGCTGCGAGGTAACCCGGCGAAACCGGGTGAGGCCTGTTGGCGGGATCCGGAGGTAAGCTCCCTTCTTGAAGTCATCTGGTTCCCATATGCGTATTCAGGCCGGTGCCAAGTGCTGGCCGCAACCGAGAAGGTCATAGACCGACTCGGAAACAGCTTGGGCGTTATATCGTGGTGTATCTGCGGGGTTCCGATTTCGCCTATCCGGAACGCCGCGGCGGCTACCGTCCGATCGGATGTATCCGTCAGTGAACGACAGACGATAACGACTCGATCAGCGCGTCAATTTCCGCCAAAGCGGCCTCATGGGAGGCCACCTCAGCCGCCTGCGTCGCGTAAAGGTCGTCTGCTATCGCCATGGCAGCCATGACGGCGATCGTGAGATCCGGCTCGGCCGGAAGCCGGCGCCGAATGGCCTGCATACGCTCCTCAACGCGTCGGGCAACAGTCAGTGCACGCTCTTCCTCCTCCGCCTTTACCCGCAGAGGATATTCACGGTCAAGAATTCTGATTCGAATCGATTTATCCATCACGAACGCTCAAGGCGTGGGATTAACTCTGTCCGTCTCGGCAAGGTATGCATCGATCGAAGAAACGAACGAAGCGATCTTTGACTTCAACTCGTTGACGTCGAGACCCTCATCCAGACCGATCGTGCTTCCTCCGCCGGATGTCTCGAACTCGGCAAGCCGCCTGGCGAGCGATTTATTCTGAGCGCGCAACCGCACGATCTCCTCAACCGCTCGCGCGACGTGATCGCGGAGCGTCTTGAGCGAAGCCCTCTCGGCTTCGCGCGGCGAAATCGCCGCAGAGGAGGTCGACTCAATTGGATCGCGCCCCGATTCGCGGGACTGACGGGAATCGTCCATCTGCTTGATAATGTTTGCGGTCCAAGATACTCATCCGCGACCGCATTGCGCCGTATTCGGGAACAGAAGTGCTACTTCGCTCTCAATTGGGCGTTCCACTTCGAGGACAGGCTCGCGACGATCTGATCGATCAAGGCATCGACCTCCTGATCGGTCAGCGTCCGCCCGGCTCTGAACGAAAGAGAGAAAGCGACGCTCTTCTTTCCGGCGCCGATCTCCGGACCGCGATAGACGTCGAAGATTTCAATCGACGACAACATCGACGACACCGCCTTCACCGTTTCGAGTATTGATGCGGCCGTCACCTCTTGATCGACGACGACGGCGAGATCTCGCACGACGGCAGGGAACCTCGATACCGGTGTGTATCGCTTGGATCCAACGTCCGTCGCTGACGTCACCAGCACGGGCCACACCAGTTCGGCGAAGAAGACGGGTTGTTCGATATCCAACTCATCCAGAAGCGCTTCTGAAACCTGCCCGGCCAGACCAAGCTGGACCTCCGCGCTGTGTACTCCGATCAGATCCGAGGCAATCGCGCCGTTCCCCTCTAAGCCCTGATAGGTAATCTCCGAGACTCCGACAACTTGAGTTACCGCGTTGATGATGCCTTTCAGATCGAAAAAGTCGGCACGGCGGGCACTCCTGTCCCACGCCTGCAGCTCGGCCGCTCCCGAGAGCAACAGCAGCAGCGACTCGCGCTCGACGTAACCGTCGACCCACGAAGGGCGAGGATCACCGGCTCCACCGCCACGATGGAAAACGTGGCCGAATTCGGAGAAGCGGACGTCTCTAAACCCGTGGCGCACATTGTGGGCGACAATCTGAAGACCGCCGGGAAGCAGGCTGGTTCGCAACGCCGACATTTCGTGCGAAATCGCATTGTGTGTCGCGATTGCCTCCCCGTCCTCGTCGAGAAGCCGAGCGTACCGCTGTGCTGTCGCGGGAGAAACCAGACTGTTTGTGTAGATCTCCCTGAAGCCGAGACCGCTCAGAAATCGCAGAATGTCGTACCGTCGGTCGGAGGCTGCATTCCTGCTGCCTACCGTGTAAGGGATTTCCGTCCTACGCGGCGCGGGGATGTTATCAAATCCAACCCGCCTTGCGACCTCCTCGATCAGGTCAATTTCGCGTTCGATGTCCGGACGAAACGTAGGCACGACGCAGACGAGTCTGTCGTCCTCCACCGAGGTTTCGATTTCGATGCTGCTCAAGAGTTCGACAATACGCTCTCTCTCGAGTTCGACGCCGAGGATGCGCCCCACGCGTTCGGGCCGAAGCTCGACGCGGCGCGATTTCTGAGGCCTGGGGTGCGCGTCGACGATCTCATCGATCGAGCCGCCGGCTAGAGAGACCATCAGACTTGCGGCGCGAACGGCCGCCCGCAGAGCGCCGTTCGGATCGACGCCGCGTTCAAATCTGTACGATGCGTCGGTCTGCAGTCCAAGTGCTCGGGCCGTTCTACGAATCGAGGCCGGGTCAAACCAGGCGCTCTCTATCAGCACGTTGACCGTGTCGCTCGTGACTTCCGAATTCTCGCCGCCCATTACACCGGCCACGGCCACCTCACTCGATCCGTCGCAGATCATGAGCATCTCGGCGTCGAGTTTTCGATCCACGTCGTCGAGCGTGGTGAAGCGCATGCCGTCGCGGGCATTTCGAACGACAATACGGCCCTCCGACAGCCGATCGTAGTCGAATGCGTGCAGCGGCTGACCGCACTCGAGCATTACATAGTTGGTGATGTCGACGATGTTGTTCCTCGGACGGAGGTCCACAGCCTTGAGTCGCCGCGCCATCCAGTCGGGCGAGTCGCTCACTTTGATCCCCGTCACCAGAATTCCCACGTACCGGCCGCATCCGTCGGGATTCTCGATGTCGACGCGCACGCGGGCGGCTTCCGGCATGTCGGGTGCCTCTACACCCTCGGGGAGTCGCAAAGAGCGTCCGTACAGTGCGGCGACTTCGCGCGCGATCCCGATGTGACAGATGGCGTCGGGCCGGTTCGGTGTAAGCTCGATGTCGAAGACGGCGTCGGCGCGGGCCCGGTCACCGAGGTAATCGGACAGTAGGCTGCCGACTTTCGCGTCATCGGCCAGCACCATGATGCCGGAGTGATCGTCCGACAGTCCCAGTTCATCTTCGGCGCAGATCATTCCGTTGCTCACCTCGCCTCGGATCTTGGTCTTCTGCAGCTTGACGGCGACGCGTTTCGAGCGATCGTCCCGATCGCGCAGGTGCAGAACCGTTCCGGGAAGTGCCACCGGCACGAGTTGATCGGCTGCAACGTTCGGTGCGCCGCAAACGATCTGGACGGGCTCGCCGGTACCAGTATCGACGTCGCACAGCACGAGCCGGTCGGCGTCGGGGTGTTTGCGGACGTCGAGCACGCGTCCGACGACGACGCCATCGAGAGACTTTGGACCAATCTCGACCATGCCGTCCACTTCGAAACCGAGCAGCGTCAGCCGCTCTGCGAGTTCCGCCGGCGTGACGTCGATGTCGACGTATTCCCTGAGCCAGTCAAAGCTGATTTTCACTGTGTACTGGAATTACGTCTAGAACTGTGCGAGGAAGCGGACGTCATTCTCGTAGAGCAGCCGGATGTCGTCGATACCGTGCCGCAGCATGGCGATTCGCTCGATGCCCATCCCGAATGCAAAGCCGGTGTATCGCTCCGGATCCACGTCGACCGCATCGAGAACATTGGGGTCGACCATCCCGCAGCCGAGAATTTCCAGCCACCGGCCGCCGTTTCCCGAGTCATCCTTCCAGAGGATGTCGACCTCGGCGCTCGGTTCGGTGAACGGAAAGAAACTTGGGCGGAATCGCATCACGACGTCCGACCCGAACATTTCCCTCGCAAACAGTGTGAGCGTCTCCTTCAGGTCCGCCATCGTTACGCCTTCGTCAATGCAGAGGCCCTCCACCTGATGAAAGAGGCAGTACGATTTATACGAAATGGCTTCGTTCCGGTAGACGCGCCCGGGCACAATGACCCGATACGGCGGCCTCGACGATTCCATCACCCGGATTTGGACGGGAGAGGTATGCGTCCTGAGCAGAACGCCCCTTCCTTGAGGCGGGGGTGGCTCCAGGAACAGCGTGTCCTGCATGTCTCGCGCGGGGTGATTCGCGGGGAAATTCAGCGCTGTGAAGTTGTGAAAATCGTCCTCGATCTCAGGGCCCTCGGCGACGCTGTATCCGAGCCTGGCAAACACGCGCCGGATTTCCTCGGCGGTCTGCGTGATAGGGTGGAGGGAGCCGACGGGAAGGGGACGTCCGGGGAGCGTGACGTCGGGTCGTTCGACGGTCGCGGCAGATGCCCCGCGTCTTCTGGCCTCGTCGATTCGGTCCTCGGCCCGTCGCTTCAATTCGTTGACGCGCTGGCCGTATGCACCGCGTTCGGGTCCTTCGACGTCACGTATCCCGGCAAAGAGGTCCGTTATGACGCCCTGCTTTCTGCCCAGGTACTTGATTCGAAAGGTCTCGATCTGTTCGTCCGTGTCGAGCGATTCCGCTTCGAGATCGGCGCGCACCTTGTCAATCGAATCCGCCATGGCTCCTCACCGGTCGATCGCTGCCGGCGCCTTCGTCAGCGCCCACCGATTTGGGTCAGGCTTCCGCTTCCTTAACGATCGCGGTAAACGCTGCGGGGTCGTGAATCGCCAGATCGGCCAGCACTTTCCGGTTCAGAGCGATCTCCTTTTGGGAGAGATCGCTCATCAGGCGGGAGTACGTCGTTCCATTCAGTCTTGCGGCAGCGTTGATTCGCGTGATCCAGAGCCTGCGGAACTGACGCTTGCGAGCTCTCCGGTCTCGATAGGCGTACTGAAGGGCCTTCTCGACCGTGTGCTTGGCAACGGTGTATATCTTGCTGCGAGCACCCCGGTAGCCTTTCGCCATGTCAAGAATCTTCTTGCGACGGCGCCGGGAAG
>DATKEJ010000479.1:0-6986 GCA_035512315.1 Rhodothermales bacterium
ACGTAGACAATCTTGTCGAGGACTTTCTGTCCGGCGATTCGGCGCGCGAATTGCTACCGGCAGTCGAACTCGGCCTGAATCATGAGCAGCAGCATCAGGAGCTGATCCTGACCGACATCAAGCACGTGTTCTCAGCCAATCCTCTGAACCCGGTGTATCGTGCCGGGGTCGGCGGCGCGCGCGGACCGGCCTCGGAAGTATCATGGATCGAATTCGACGAGGGCCTTTACGAGGTCGGTTGGGGTGAAGAAGGGTTCGCCTACGACAACGAGGGGCCTCGACACAGAGTCTACCTCCAGTCTTTTGCGCTGGCCGACCGGCTTGTGACCAGCGGGGAGTACATGCGCTTTATCGACGACGGAGGCTACAGACTACCAGAGCTGTGGCTGTCGGATGGATGGGCGGTCGTTGAGGCCGAGGGGTGGGAGGCTCCAGGCTACTGGGAGAGAGGCGAGGATGGATGGGAGCACTACACGCTCGCGGGTCTGCGCCCGGTGGACGAGTCGGAGCCCGTGACGCACGTCAGTTATTACGAGGCGGATGCCTACGCACGCTGGGCCGGTTACCGCTTGGCAACTGAGTTTGAATGGGAAGTGGCGGCTGCCTCGATCCCGATCCGGGGATCTTTCGTGGATGCCGGTCGCTATCACCCGGCGCCTGTGGATTCTGGTGAGCCGCAGGGCGCCCTCCGGCAGATGTTCGGCGAGGTCTGGCAGTGGACGCAGAGCCACTACTCGCCGTACCCCAGATACAAGCCGCCCGAAGGAGCCATCGGCGAGTACAACGGAAAGTTCATGTGCAATCAGTTCGTGTTGCGTGGAGGCTCGTGCGCAACGTCCGCTTCGCACGTCAGAAGGACGTATCGCAACTTCTTCCATGCGCCGGCACGGTGGCAGTTCACCGGGATTCGCTTAGCCAGGAGCTGAGGTTGAGAATGGACAATTACCCGGCCGAGGCTTTGCCCGTGCTTGACATGGGCGTGCAGACCGACATGTTTCTGGAAGACGTCGTCGCTGGCCTGCGAAAGCCGCAGAAGGAGGTACCCAGCAAGTATTTCTACGATAGACGGGGATCCGCGCTCTTCGATGAGATTACGGAGCTGGATGAGTACTACCCGACCCGAACCGAGCTCGCGATCATGGCCGAGCACATGAATGAAATGGTTTCGGCGGTCGGTCCCCAGGCGATGATCGTGGAGTACGGCTCGGGCAGCAGCTTGAAAACGCGTCTCCTGCTGGATAACCTCGTTGATCCGGTAGCATACGTCCCAATCGACATATCGAGAGGCTATTTGCTCGATGCGGCCGAGTCGCTCGCGGTAAGCTATCCGTCTATTGAGGTGCTCCCGGTGGTCGCCGACTACACGAAGGGTCTTGAGTTGCCGCACCCCTCCAGAGCGCCGCAGCGCACTGTCGGCTACTTTCCAGGATCGACCATCGGAAATTTTGACCGCGACGCCGCGAGTCGATTTCTGGGGGCCATCGCACTCGAGGTCGGTCGCGGCGGGGGATTGCTAATCGGTGTCGATCTCAAGAAGGACAGGGACGTCCTTCACCGTGCCTACAACGACGCGAAGGGCGTGACGGCGGATTTTAGTCTGAATCTCCTCCGCCGCATCAATCGGGAGCTTGGAGCAGATTTTGACCTCGATCGATTCGAGCACGTGGCGTTCTGGTCGGACGACAAGGGCCGCATCGAGATGCACTTGCGGTCTGCGGTCGACCAGGTCGTGCACGTAGGAGGCGAAGCATTCCGATTTGAGGAGGGCGAAACCATCCACACCGAGAACTGCCACAAATTCACAGTGGAGGAGTTCGGAGACCTGGTTCGGCCGTGGTTCGAGCAGCGCCAGGTGTGGGTTGACGACGAGGGATTGTTTAGTGTGCAATACCTGGAAGTCCAGTCATCCCGAGCGCCGTAGGGCCATGCCGCCAGGCATGGCCGTTGTCGATGCGCAAGCAGATCGTCGCATGCCGCCAGGCATGGCCGTTGTCGATTCCCTCGTCGTTTGAACAGCGGGGGCACCGACCTCCCGAAGCGACCTCCCCCGGCTGCGCCCGGCTCCAATGATTTCCCAACTTTGGTGGACGATGTGCCGGGCTTAGTCGCCCCCTCGGGACATGGTCCCCCGCTGGACAGCCGGCCGTCCCTCTCACCGAGGGGGCGGCTGCGCGTAACAGCCTACTCGCCAACTCAAACTCCAGGAAAAGCGCGAAGCCGGGGGTGGTCACTCTCTGACATGGTCCCCCGCTGGAGGGGGCGGCTGGAGCGACGACCGGTAAACCTTAATGCAGCCCGCAAAGTGCTGGGTGGAGCGGAAGCCGGGGAAGGTCACTCTCTGACGTGGTCCCCCGCCGGAGGGGGCGGCTAAGCGCCGAAGGCCACTTCAAAGGTCGGTTTGGCGCCGTGGTCGGCGCGCAGCCGGGGGAGGTCACCTATGGAGGAAGTTGCCACACGCAGGGCACCCCGAGCCGCAAAGAATGCCACGACGCGGAGGGACCGTCATCCCGGACCCCGGATCGGGTCCGGGGCAGGCTTTGATCCGGGATCCAGCGAGATGGTTTTCTCACGCAGAGAGCGCAGTAGAGCACGGGGGTTGGCGCCAAGTACCAAGTACCAAGTACCAAGTACCAAGTACCCTCAGGCCGGGCGCCGGACTCCGGACTCCGGACCTAAAAATGAAACCCTGCCCTCACATAAAACAACATATCATCTTCCCCATTCGCCGCCGCAAAGCTCAGCGTCTGCGTTCGGTTCAGGATGCCAAGCCAGATTCCGCCGCCGACGGCGGTGTGGATCTTATCCTCGTCGATCTCTTGCTGCCCTGATTCCGAGACGAAACCGTGGTCCTCGTCCACCCAGACGCGACCGGCGTCGACGAGACCCAGCACCCCGACCTCCCAGGGAAAGATGAGGCGCACCTTCGTCAAGGCGGCCCGCAACTCGGCGTTTCCGTACGCCGCCGCGGTGCCGGCATATCGGTTGGGATAGTACCCGCGGACGTTGTCACCGCCTCCGATGAACGCCGCCTCGTAGAATGGAACGTTGTTGCCGAAGACTTTCTCTCCACCGACGCGAATGGCGAGCACCGGATTGGACGAGTCGTTGCCCGGGCTGAGATAGAGCGCGGCGGCGCCGCGCACCCGCCCGAATGCGCCGGCGTTGATTTCGTCAGGTGCGCCGATAACTACCGGAACGACGTCTCCTCCGGCAAGCAGATGTACACCCTTTGCCGGGGCGCCGAGGTTGTCTCTGGAATCGTATTCGAACGATGACGTCAGTTCCGGGAGGCTCAGGTTGTCTTCCACGCCGAAGAAGGGGATGTCTGTCACGATGTTCTCCTGATCGGTGGCGACGCTGACGAATCTGAACTGGGGGCCGAAGGTGAAGTGAAGATTCGACGCCAGTCCGTAGGTGAGTCGGGCGGACACTAACGCCTCGGTGTGAACGACTGAGAAGTACCCGTCAGTGGTTAATCTTTCCCCCAAGTCGAAATCGTTCCCGAAACCGTAGAACTTGACCAGTTCCATGCTCGAGATCTGGGCGTCCACGTCGCCCTGCATCCGCCACGTGAGGTCCGGGAAGTGAAGATCCGTCCGCAGGAGCCCTCGCCCGGCGGTCGCGGCCTGGCCGTAGATCGTCCACTTGAAATTGTACGGCTGCTTTCGGAACGCGTGCTTGATCAGGTACGCCCCGCCGCCCACCACGAACCCGAAGCCGGCGGAGGACGACATCAGAAATCGCGGATACCAGTACTGACCCCAGCTCTGCGCATCGCGCGCCTTCTGGTCGTCGGGAGCAGGAGGCAGGAACAGCTCGTCGGGATGACGAGCATGCGGCTTGGAATCGTCGAACTTCGCGTCGGGACCGGTCACAATCTTGTTTCTGCCGCGGTCGTCGTAAATGAGCGTGCGCCCGCCGCGGCCCTGGTCGATGACGACGTCGTCGTTTCCGCCGGGAAGGATCCGAAGGAGGATCGACGTCGAGTGTTCCCCTCGGACGATCACGGAGTCCTTGCCCCCGTGCGTCAGGACCCTGACCTCATCAGTTTCGGAGGGATGGAAGGTCCGGTCAAAGTAGTCGATGCCGTCGCGTGTACGCACGCGGACCCGGATCGAGCCGTCCGGATTGCGATCGATTTCGGCGATGTCGGGATCGTCGCTCGAGTGCAGGTCGACGTCCTTCGCCAACAACGCATAGTAGGTCGTCGCCATCTGTTGGATGTCGTCGCGCCGTGATTTGAGCTGGCGTTCGAGGAGTGCGCCGTGGTACTCGTAGACTTCTTTCGGCAGCTCTCGGACGGCCGACTCGATCACGTCGTCCGTCAAACGGATCTGCACATCGGCCGCCACCGAATCCCATACCGATTTCGACAGGCCGACGAGCAGGCGCCTGTCCAGCTCGCGCCCGTTGTAGGATGACCCCTCGATGCTCGCGTACTCGTCGGAGAACGAGACGTACTGCCGTTGATAGATGCGCACGAAGGTCATCATCAGGCCGTCATTGATCTTGAGTGCCTGATCGCGGTCTTTCGGGATCGGCAACCATCTGTACGTTCCGTCGGGATTATCCATGCGGGCCCACCGCCATTGATCGAAGTGTCGGTCGCGGTCGCCGAGGTAAACGTCCATTAGTCGGGCCTGGAGGAAAGTGACCGCATCGACCCGGTTCTTTGCGTCTTTCTCGAGGTCGTCGTACATGCCGCTGGATGACGATACCTTGTCGGAGCCGGCAAATCCGGGGTCCCCATCGGGTCCGTCGTCAGGCCGCTCTTCGATAGCGCCGATGAGTCCGGCAAACTGCCTGAACTCGCCAAGCCGTGGATCGTCAGGCATGACGTATAAACGAGGCCGAACGTGAAGGATGCCTACCGCCTCCAGGAGCTTGGGAACGACGAGCGACGCGTACGGGTGCTGCGAGCTGATCTGGTCGCGGACGATTTCGCCGACGAAGGTGTACCGCAGGTCGTCCGGCAGGCCGCGGGTCGGATCTTTGTCGATGGATCGAAAAACGTGGCGGACTCCCTGAGCATCCACCATGTGGAGACTTGTGGTCTGGCCGAAGCCACCCTTCTTGAGGGGGGTGAGACCGCCTCGGTACGCCCCGATGTCCATCACCTCCACCTCAATCGGAATCGTCCAGGTATTGCGATACTCGGTGCCGAAGATCCACCGATGCAGGCCTCCGGCCGCGTAATCGGGGTTGGTAGCGACTTTCAGGACGGCGCCCGGGACGGCTGCTTCGACCGGGACGGCTTTTTCTACCGGGACGTGCTGCGCGCGCGCTGAGTCGTTGAGAAGTAGCCCGGCGATCGCCAGGCAAAGGCAAGTCCGACCAGGGGTCCATGAGTCGGAACTGCGAATAAACATATCAGTGATCGATTTGGATGTCGAGTGGTGGTGCGAAGGCAAGTCAGTTTACGCAGCGACGAGGGCGCCGGGATTGCGGGACTCTCCGGGCTGAGACCAAGGTCAGGACAACAGCCCGGCGTGCGGCCCCATGAACCCAAGAGCGAACGAAATTATAATACCCACCCAGATGAAAACATAGAGAGGCACGAACCGTTGCCTCGTGCTGAGCATATCGGGGTAGACTATCGGTTTGCCCGCGAATTTGCCCCTGGGTTTCGAAGGGAAGAAGAAGGTTTTGTAAGTCTCGGTGCTCGCAATGGTATACCCGAGCCCTCCCATGCTGATGAATAGATAGTTGTAAGAAAAGTGGGCGAGGATGATGGCGTACCCGAGCGCCATGAGTGGGCTGCGGAAGAACTTGAATATGTGGAAGCCCTCCAGTGGGGCATCCTTCCAGGCGCCTCCGAAAGCCGAGATCCAGCCGCCGATGCTTCCGATGAGCAGCACCACGGCCCACTTAGACATCCCGTGATCGGCATCCTCAAACCAGGTCAGGCCGAAGACTACCGCCAGCACGCCGCCGAGGTAGGCAGCTCCCAGCCAGAGGCGGCTCGACTTCGACTCCACGACTTTCCCGAAGATGTGGAACTGCATCGGGATGAAGTACTTGCTCTGATCTTCCGTTCTTAGAAAGGTCTTGTAGAACTCCATCAGAGCCCGCTCGGTCACGTAGACCACGGCGAAGAAGACCGCGATGTTCGACCAGTTCGTGAGATCCATGTCGGTCCACCATGCCACTAACAGGCCGATGAGGGCGCTGAACCATGTGCTCCGCAGGTACTTTGCCCAGGTAAACCCCTCGTGCGGCGAATCCTTGTACATGCCCCACGTGGAAGCATGCGCTCCGGCAAGGGCGCCTATGATGAGTCCGAGTAAATAGTTCATGTATCGGGATGCTGAGAAGCCTGGTTTTGCATCGATTTATAGGCGGTCTCGACGAGGTGCATGTCTCGACGAGCAGCCTCAGTGGTGAACAGCGGTTCTTGACCTGTCTCAAGGGATCGGACGAAATCGGCCAGCATCGCCTTGAAGCCCGAAATATCGGAAAGTCCCGGCAGAATCACCCTATTTCGGCGACCGTGCACGATTACGAACAATCCGTTCGTCTCGAACGTGACGGAGCCCTCTTTGCCAAAGATGCGGGAGATTCTCAGGCCCTTGAAGAGCGAAGGGACCTCCCAGGAGTAGGCGAGCGTCCCTACCATCCCATGCGAAAACTCGAAGACGACGAGGCTGCTTCGATCGAGGGGCCGGCTGTTTCCTGCGCGAACAGCGGAGAGGTTGACGACCTTCGGCCCAAGGTTGGCCAGGAAGTTTATCCAGTGAATTCCTCCTTCGAAAAGGGCGCCTCTGCCCACGACTGCGGGATCGTCCCGCCAGTCCGTGGTATTCTGCTTCTTGAGGGCGTTGATCTGGATCAGAAGGGGATCTCCGACGACGTCGTCGGCCAGCAGTTTGCGAATGACTCGGGCGAGCGGCCTGTAGAAATAATTTTCCGCCACCATCAGCGTTCTTCCCGCCTTTCGGGCAGATTCGATGGCAATGTCCATGTCCGCAAGTGTGAGGAATGGCGGT
>DATKEJ010000480.1:0-5803 GCA_035512315.1 Rhodothermales bacterium
GGCGACCCGTCGGCTCATCATCCCGAATTTCTTGAACCAGGCGGTTGGTCCGTCTGTGCTCGATCAACATCAGGTCTATTAATTTGCGCGTCAACCGGAACAGGCACGAGTGCGACCAAGAACCACATTAGAGCTGGAGGGCCACCTCACAGGGATTGCCACTCCCGTTTCTGCCCTTCGAAGCCGTGACGGATGCGGGATTGGTGAGTTTCTCGATCTGCCCGTGTTTGCATCCTGGGCCAGGACGGCCGGTTTCGATCTGGTTCAGATTCTACCGGTCAACGACACGGGCTCGAACCCGTCTCCGTATTCGGCTGTGAGTGCTTTCGCGCTGCACCCGATCTACATCCGTCTGCAGCGCCTTCCAGGATGGGAAACCATGGCCGATGACATCCGAGCGTTCCAGGAAGCGACGCTGAGCCGGGATCGCGTCCAGTTTGAGGTGGTCCTCGATTTTAAGCTCGACGTGCTGCAAAGGCTGTTCCGGCTCGACGCCGGATCCAACGGCGTGCCACATGATTGGCTCGATGCGAACCCGTGGGTTCGATCTTATTCCGTCTACAAATGCCTGAAGGCCCGAAACAATCACCGCGGCTGGAACGAGTGGACGGCGGGCCGCGACCTCGACGAATCGCAGATCCACGACCTGTGGGATGAGATCGGGAGCGACGCCCTATTTCACGCGTGGGTGCAGTACCATCTCGACCGCCAGCTTACGGAAGCGGCCGAGCGATTCGAGGCGGAGGGCATTTATCTGAAAGGTGACGTGCCCATCCTCATGAACGTCGACAGCGCAGACGTCTGGGCACATCGCGGTTACTTCGACCTTGATTTTCGCGCCGGCGCCCCCCCGGACATGTTCGCGACACTTGGACAAATGTGGGGCTTCCCGATTTATGACTGGCAAGCGCTCGAACGGGACGACTATCGCTGGTGGCGAAGCCGCCTCAAACACGCATCCCGGTATTACCACGCTTTCAGAATCGATCACGTGCTGGGTTTCTTTCGGATCTGGAGCGTCCCGGCCACCGAAAATTCCGCCGTTCTCGGCGTGTATCGCCCCGCAGACTACCTGACGACCTCCGAGATCGATGACTGCGCCCGCCCCGGCGGGTACGTCCACAGACTTACGCGGGCCTGGACCACAACCGACGCGGCCGCTGCTATACTGGGCGAGCATGCGCCGCGCATCGTTGAACACTACTTCGATGATGCCGGGAATGGCGACCATTTGCTTCGTCCCGACATTGATTCCGAGTCCTCCATCGATCGAATCGACGAGGAGGCAGCTGTCAAGACGTTCCTGACGGATCGGCACCGCGACCGGACTTTCGTCGAGGCGCATGAGGGCAGTTTCGCGCCGGCATGGTTCGCGACCTCGTCGAGCGGCTATCTGAAGGGTGATGATGAATCCAGACAGCGCATCGACGAGATGGTGGAGTTATACCAGGAGCGCTCCAAGCCAATCTGGCTGGAGATGGGGCGACGCCTTCTGGAGGTGGTAAAGGAGTCGAGCACGATGCTTCCGTGCGCTGAGGACCTGGGCGTCGTGCCGCCAGGGCTTCCGGCCGTGCTCGCCGATCTAGGCATACTCAGCCTCAAAATCGAACGGTGGGAGACCGACGAAGACGGCCGTCTGAAGGATCCTGCGACCTTTCCGTACCTGTCGGTATCCACTCCGGGCGTTCACGACACGTCCGCTCTGAGAGGCTGGTGGGAGGAAGATGATTGGAACCGTGATTCGTTCAGCCTCGATCTAGGGATAGACGAGGTTCCGTCGTGGCTGACGCCGGAGGCTGCGAAACTCATCCTCCTTAGAAGCCTCCGATCGAACTCCGCCATCCGGGTCTTTCAGATTCAGGATCTGCTGGCCGTGACCCTCGACCTGAGGACTTTGACCCCGCTTGGCGAGCGTGTAAACGTGCCGGGCTCGGTGGGCGGTGCGAACTGGAGCTACTCGATCCCCATTCTGATCGAGAAGCTAGCCGATCATGCCGTTACTGGAGTCCTCCGAGACCTCATCACCCGAAGTGTGAGCCCACCGAATGATTCAACGCCTTCAGTCGAGAAGCCTGACCGATGAGCGATCGCAAGCAGAATAGTGGCCTGTACCGGATCATCAGCGACGTGACGCCCACCGTCACGCCGCATGCCGTCGAATTTCACATCCGGGCCGAAGTTCGAGATCTCTGCAATTTCGACGACGCGCTCTTTTCATCCAGCGGGAACGTGATGTTCGCGGATTTTCGAGCCGTCCAGGATTTCGCAGAGCGTTTCAACCAGGATCGCCCGGCCCACCTTCAGATCAGCCCCGCCGATCTCAACGCTGCCGCGCTGATAGACGAAATGCTGCATTACGCCGTGACGCGTTACCGGGAAACCGTCGAACCCGACGTGATCGAGCGCGCGCTTGCCGAAATGAACGACGAGCTGGGCTCCGATGCGGTCGACGGTATGCTCGTGTCGTTCCTCGGCCTCTTCCCCAATACAGAGGTTTATCGCTCCCGGATCACCCCGACCGAGTACATCGGGGGCACCACGGGTGCGGTGCCGAACAGGGTGTTGCTCCTGGAGGAATTGCTGATCTCCAGAGTGTGCAACGAAAACCCGGCCTTCGAGCCGGTTCGTCCCCTCATCGGAGATGAAGAGCTGCGCAACGACCCGCTCTGCGAGAAAGTCGAAACCGTTTTCTCCCGACCGCCTAAAAAGCCGGTCGACGCTCGCCCGACTCACACGAGCCTCCTCGACCTGCTGCGCGAACCTGCAAGGCGGGCGCCGTATTCACTCCGTGACCAGCTCGCCTTCGTTCGCTCCAATTGGGGAATCCGCATCGCTCCGTTCATGGATGACCGGCTGGCCATGGGAGTGGGGCTCCTCGCCGAGGAGTTCAAAATGATGGAAATGAAAGGGTTTGGCGGCGGGCCGGGGCCGGTGGAGGTGCCAACCTTCGTCCACGAACCGGAGGAAGAAAACTTCAGCCCCGACATCCACTGGATGCCCCGCGTTGTTATGGTAGCGAAGAATGCGCTCGTCTGGCTGGATCAGCTGGCAAAAAAATACGGCCGCCCGATCCGGCATCTCGATGAAGTGCCGGAGGAGGAGATTGCCCGTCTCGCCCGGTGGGGCTTCAACGCGCTGTGGCTGATCGGCGTCTGGCAGCGAAGCGAGGCCTCAAGGAACCTCAAGGTATGGACCGGCAATCCTGACGCTGCGCCGTCGGCATACTCACTGTTCGACTACGCGATCGCAGAGGAACTGGGGGGAGAGGAGGCGGTCGTTCGATTGTCTGAGGCGTGCCGGCGTCACGGCATCCGGCTCGCAAGCGACATGGTCCCAAACCACACCGGGATCGATTCAACCTGGGTACGTGAGCATCCGGAGTGGTTCATTCAGCTCCCCTATCCACCGTATCCCTCCTATCGCTACACGAGCGAGACCATCGGCGGACCCGACGGCCCGATATTGCAGGTGGAGGACGGCTACTTCGATCGATCCGATGCCGCTGTGACCTTCAGGCGACAGGATCGTCACACCGGCGAGGAACGTTTCATTTATCACGGCAACGACGGTACGGGCATGCCGTGGAACGACACGGCCCAGCTCGACTTCACCCGTGCCGACGTACGCGAAGCCGTCACCCAGACGATCCTCCACGTTGCCCGGCTTTTCTCGATTATTCGCTTCGACGCCGCCATGGTGCTGACGAAGAAGCACTTCCATCGCCTATGGTATCCCGAGCCGGGTTCAGGCGACGGCGTCCCCTCTCGCGCTGCTTACGGAATGAAGCGCTCGACCTTCGACCAAAAGATGCCCAACGAGTTCTGGCGGGAGGTCGTGGATAGGGTGGCGGTCGAAGTGCCCGACACGCTGCTTCTCGCCGAGGCATTCTGGCTCCTGGAAGGCTATTTCGTCCGTACGCTCGGAATGCACCGCGTCTACAACAGTGCCTTCATGCACATGTTGAAGAAAGAGGACAACGCGGAGTACCGAGACGTCATCCGGAAGACGGTCGCATTCGAGCCGGAGATCCTCAAGCGCTATGTCAATTTCATGAGCAATCCGGACGAGGAGACGGCGATCGAGCAGTTCGGAGACGGCGATAAGTACTTCGGCGTTTGCGTGCTGATGTCGACGCTTCCAGGGCTTCCGATGTTTGGACACGGGCAGGTCGAAGGCATGCGCGAGAAATACGGCATGGAGTACCGCCGTGCTTACGTCGATGAGAAGCCTCGAGCCGAATTGATCGCCCGTCACGAACGCGAGATCGTCCCGATAGTGGCCAGGCGCCATCTGTTCGCAGAGGTCACACACTTCCACCTGTTTGATTTCGATTCGGAGTCCGACGGGGTGAACCAAAACGTGTTCGCCTTCTGCAACGGTCTGGGCTCGGAGCGTGCTCTCGTCTTTTACAACAACCGCTATGGGAGCGCACGGGGTCGAGTCCAACGGGAGTCCCTGGATGAAGACCAGACCCGGGATCCGGTTACGCTCGCCCAGGCCCTCTCCCTGAGTCCGAAACCCGACGAAGTCGTGTCATATCGCGATCTGATTTCGGGACACCAGTACGTCATGACGGGTTCCCGGTTCACAACCTACGGTCTCGTAGTTCAGCTTCGCGGATATGAGTACCGAGTGCTGACGGATTTCGAGGTGCGCCCGGACGACGATAGTCGAACGTATGCCCAGCTCGCCGCCCGGCTCGACGGCGCAGGTGTCGCGAGCCTTGACGGAGCGCTGAGTGAAATGTACTTGGGACCTGTCGTCGACGTCCTGACGCCGGTCGTTCATGCTGCGCTTTCCGCACATCCACGACCCAAAACCTCCGAGGAGGATCTCGAGACGGCCTCGCGCATCGGTCTCGAAAAGGACTCATTCAGGCACAGCCTCGACCGGATCTTCACAACGGTTGCAGATCTCGCTGATCTCCCGAAGCTCGGCGTGGAGTTCCCGTGGCAGCGCTCATCCCGATACCGTGCCTCGCTTGACCTTATCTCGTCGTCGCTCGGCTCGCACTCTCCCGTCCGGGCCACCCTGGTAGTTCGGCGGCTTCTGACCGCGCTGGAGGAAGCCGACGAGTCACACGTGGCCGGGATCGTCGAAGGCGTCGTTGGGGACCTCGGCATGGCCAAGCGTTACGATTGCGCCGCGCTCAGGTCCATTGCTGCCGGCCTCGAGGACCTCACGGATGCGGGCGCTTCGAAAGTGGCGCCTATGAGGCGTTTCGTGCCGATGGCGGAATCGGATAACATCCTCGATGCGTTGAACGTCCACGAATTTGCCGGAACGCTGTATTTCAACAAGGAGCGATTCGAAACGTGGGCTGCTGCGGCGTTCTGTGAGGGTGCTCTACTCGAACGGCGGGCAGCAAAGGGCAAAACAGCCCGATTCGTGGCCGACCACTACGATGCGTACAGGCGCCTGATCCGCCTGATGGAGCGGTCAGACTACAATTGGACCGCCTTTCGCCGGCGAATTCGAAGGATCCGGCAGCCGAGGAAACTCTCTGGAAAGACCATAAATAATGCAAAGACAAATACATAAGTGGTACAGTCCGAATCTGAATCGGGACATGGAGATCGTGGTTTACGGCCACTGGGGATTCGCGCTGCTGATGTTTCCGACGGCGGCGGCCGATTTCCTGGAGTACGAGCGATTTCAACTCATTGACTCGATCGCGGGAAGCCTCGACTCGGGCAAGTGCAAGGCGTTCTCGATCAACAGCATCAATCGCGAGAGCTGGCTGAACGACCACATGCATCCGCGCGACAAGGCCATCCGTCACCAGCAGTACAATCAGTACATC
>DATKEJ010000481.1:0-12868 GCA_035512315.1 Rhodothermales bacterium
CAGCAGATAGAATCTCAGCTCCCGATCCCGAAGAACAGGCCCCACTTTGCCATGGAGCAGCCGGTAGTGCAGCGTGAAGTTGACCCCGGCAGCTATCATGAAAAACGTGATGACCCACTCCACGTAAGCACTCTGAAAATCCCCGACAGACCCGTTCTTCGTCGAAAATCCGCCCGTCGCCATGGTCGCAAAGGCGTGATTGACGGAGTCGAACCAGCCCATTGCAGGCAGCAGCAGCAGGATTTCGGCAACCGTGATGACGAAATAGATGAGCCACAGCCGTTTGGCCGTCTCTTTGACGCGAGGGGTCAGCTTGTCGGCTGACGGCCCCGGCATTTCGGCCCGGAACAGCTGCATTCCTCCAACGCCGAGTATCGGCAGAATCGCCAGTGTCAACACGATGATCCCCATCCCACCTAGCCACTGAAGAAGGCTGCGCCAGAAGAGAAATGCTCTCGGGAGCTCCTCGATCGCCGGCGTGTGTGCGCCTCCCAGAACAGTGGCGCCGGTCGTCGTCAGACCGCTCATCGTCTCGAAAAACGCGTCCGTATAAGACGGCATAACGCCGGCGATGACAAACGGGACGGCGCCGAGGAGTGAAAGGACGAACCACGCGCTCGCGACGATTACGAAACCCTCACGGATCCCGAATTCCTGCCTGGGACGATACTTCCACCACGCCGTCCCCCCAACGAGAAGTCCAACCGCCGATGAAACGGCGAACGACCACCAGGTCGACTCACCATACCCGATTCCGACGATCATGGGCGCCAGTAGGGCGACGCCCAGGAAGAATAGCAAGGCTCCGAGAATACCGACGACGGCGCGAACGTCGAGCAGCGTCATACCTGCATCCTCTCACTTTTTTCTGCCATCGAAGAGCTTCTCAACGTCTGCAATCAGAGCGGGCAGCGCGAAAACAATCACCCGGTCGCCCGCGTGAACTAGCGTGCCGCCGGTGGCAACCTCGACGTCATGGGGTCGCACGACAGCGCCGATCAGAATCCCGTCCGGCATCCTTGTTTCCGACATAGGGCCACGAGTAATCCTGGATCCTTCTCCTGCCTTGAGCTCGAGGACTTCGACGTCGAGACCGGGAACGGTCGCGAGGCTCAGAACGTGCTTGCCTCGAAGAAATCTCAAGACTTCCGCCGCAACCGAACGCTTCTTATTGACGGCCGAGTCGATTCCGATTCGCTGGCTGATTGGAATGTACGCGGCTGTCGAGAGGAGTGCGACCGTCTTACTGACCCCAAGATGCTTCGCGATCAGGCACGTAACAAGATTGGATGCCTCGTCGTTCTTGACGGCGATGAAGGCGTCCATGTCCATGATGCCCTCAGTGGCGAGAAGATCGACGTCTGATCCCTCGCCGTGAATGACGAGCACGGAGGGCAGTTCGGCGGCGAGTTCCTCGGCGACGGCCCGGTCAGACTCGATGAGCTTGACGCGCATTCCTTTTTCTGAAGAGAGGAGGGCCGCCACGCGCGCACCGACTTGGGTTCCACCCAACACCATTACATCCTGAACCTTCGCGTCCGATACGCCAAAAACCGTGGCCACGGCCGAGAAATCATTGGTTCGGACAAGCACGAACACCTGATCGTTCTTGTGGATTCTCTCCGATCCGCGCGGGATAATCGTCCTCATCCCCCGTTGGATGCCCATCACCCTGAACTGAACGTTGGGCGCGCCGACGCTGATGTCTTCCAGCGAGCGGTACATGACCGGAGAAGTCTCGCCGATTCGGACACCGACCAACTGGAGCCGGTCATCCCCGAAATTGAGCACGTCAGTCGCGCTGGCGCGTCGAATGAGGCGCACGATTTCTTCGGCGGTGCTGTCTTCCGGATGGATGATCAGGTCGATTCCCAGCTCCGCGGCCGACAGCACTGAGTCTCTCCGGCTGAACTCGCCCGATCGCACCCTCGCGACGGTGACGCGAGCTCCCATCCTGTCGGCAAGCATGCAGCTGATCACGTTGACCTCGTCGATTGACGTGACCGCGATGAGCAGGTCAGCAGAATCGGCTCCAGCCTGCTTCAACACGGCGGCCGAGGTCCCGTTGCCTTGGATCGTCAGTACGTCGAGGCGCGAGCGGACATTTTCAAGGGGCTCGGCCGATTCGTCGACGACAATTACGTCGTGACTCTCACGCGACAGCATCTGCGCCACGTCGAATCCAACTTCCCCGGCACCTAGAACGATGATTCGCATGTAGCCTTTCGACCGCGACGATAGGAGGATTCAGGACCTTTGAGACGTGCCTTCCAGAGCGGGCATTCGTTGAGTCGAAGTCAGCGGCTGGCAAACTACGGCGACCGTGTAGGGTTCGCAACCGGCGCTCAGGCGACAAGAGGGAGCCGAACCCAAAACGTCGATCCCTTCTCCGTCTCGGTAGCAAATCCGATCTCGCCTTTCACATCCTCGATGCTCTTCTTCGCGATTGCCAGCCCGAGTCCCATCCCGCTCGTTTTGGTCGAGAAATTGGGCTGGAAGATCTTGTCGCGAACGTCTTCGAGAATCCCCGAGCCCGTATCCACGATTTCGACGACGACGACCGGTTGGTCGGGACGTCCGTGGAGCCCGGTTTCCGCTCGGAGGGTGACTCGCACCGTTCCACCCGACTCGGTTGCCTGCTGGCCGTTCTTTATCAGGTTGATGAACACGCGCCGGAGCTCATCGCGGTCCGCCTCGACGATGGCGGGCTCGACATCCGACGAGAAAGCCACTTTCGACGCGCTCTCTTCCTGCAGGAGCGCGACGGCCTCCCGAATGATCCCATTGACGTCGAGCTGCTCGAGATGCCGCTTCGGCATGCGGGCGAACGTCGAAAACTCGTTGGCGATGTTGACCAGCGTCTCGATCTGCTCGGAGATCGTCTTGGTGATCCGCCGGAATGCGGATTCGAACTCGCCGTCGCGCGATCCGCCTCCTTCTTCGAAGGCCCGCTGGAGGTGCTGAATCGAGAGTTTCATCGGCGTCAACGGGTTCTTAATCTCGTGCGCCACCTGTCGGGCCATCTCACGCCAGGCGAGTTCCCGCTCCTGTTGGGCAAGCCGACGCCTGCTCTCGGCAAGTTGAGATTGCATCTGGTTGAACGACTCCACGAGTTCACCCACCTCATCCCGGGATTCGACGGGAATCGGCTTCTGGAATCGGCCTTCGGCAACCGTTCGCAGTCCATCTCTGAGCCGCGTGATCGGCCCGGCCAGCGCGCTTGCGAGGACGGTGGCCGTCCCCATGATGATCAGGAGCAGAATGAGCAGAGCGCCAAAGAAGTACGCGGTCGTTCTGGCGCGCTCTTCGCGGATCCTCTCCTGCTCGGGCGCCGTCAGAACAGCAACGACCGAAACAGGGAACCCTGCACTGTCCATCAGCGCTTTGTATCCGATCGTGTACACGAATCCGTACTGTCCGGTACTTTCGACGAAAGACTGGCGGAAACGCTTTAGAAACAGATCGTCATAGGCCTCCGGCGGGAGCCGGTATCCCATAAGAGGGAGAACGTCCGGCCCCATCTGGCTGTGCTCCGATAGCCACGGCCCCCGATATACGTTCAGGTCCAGACTCAACTCGCGAGCGAGGGAGTCGATTGGCAGGCGCTGCTGGACCGCAAACAGAGGCTCACTGTCCGCTGCGGTGCGCCGAAGCTCATCCTCCACTCGCTCGAGGCGCCGCTCCAGTCGGGAGCGGATGGCTCCCTCGTTCTCACGGGTAATCACTTGCTGGCCGACGAGGCCCATTACGAGTACGACCAGGGTACCGACAAGCATGAAGGCGTCGAGGACCCGATCTCCGATCTGTGTTCTTTTCGCCGGAAGCTCTCCTCGGCGCCACCTCATCACGAGACCGACGATGTATACAGGAACTCCAAACCAAAGTCCTGAGAGGGCGATTCGGAGAAGGTAGTACAGGTGGTCATATGGGATGACCGCCTGAGCACGGACGGCCACCACGGGGCTCGACCGCTCGAGGCTGCCGCTCTCGAACTCACTTCCGACACGTACGTAGTACGTCAGAAAGGCGCGCCCGTAGACTGACTCGTTTCGCCATATCTCGTCCCGGTTCTCCAGCTGGGCGACGACGTCGGTGGGCAGCGTGTAGCGCTCGAAATCTTCGCCCTCGCTCCGCACCCTGACGCCATCCTGGAATTCCGCCAGCGAAAGTGAGCGGCGCCAGTCGGAGTATCCGAACAGCGCGCCGAACGGGGTGCTGATGCGGTGCCGTTCGAATCTCGCAGCCAGCCAGCCGCGAATTTCACCAAGGCTATCGCGCGCGGGGGCGACTCCTGCGTATCCGGTGCTTTCGCGAGACCTGCCGTCACGCAGAACCTCGAAACTTAAGGCGGGCGTTCGGTCAGACGCCCGCAGCCGCTCTGCGCCCAATCCTGAGGGTATGACTCTGACGACACCCGAACCACTCGCTTCATATCCTCCGATTGGTTGACCGGTAACATCGTAAAGGAGAATTCGGGCTGATACGATGCCCGGCACTACGTCAACCGCCGGGAGAGAGTGGGCAAACTGAAGCCAACTGTCGGCGCGAATCATCGCGTCCGATCGTTTCAGCATCTCATCGACCTCACGTGACGACGCCATCTGTTCGAGAAGCGCCGAGGCATTGGATACCGCGTGATCGTCGCTACGCTCGACGAACTCCTCGGCGACGTCGACCACCCGCAATCGCCTGTGTGCATCCATTCCCAGGTAGACGAGCGGATACAGAAGGGTCGCTGCGATGAGGATGGATGCGACGATAGGACGCAGTCTGAGTGCTCGCGCTCTGACGAGTCTTCCTCCTGCAATCAGTCCACCCACGGCGACTGCGACGACGGCATATCCCCCGAACAGCCAGGCCGGAATGAGCGCATGCTGTCCGAACAGGATGAACGCCGCAATTGGAGGGAGGAGAGCGGCAGCGGCGATCGGCCAACGCCGAAGAGAGGCCCCCCAAGCGGGCTGCGCGAGCGCAGCTGCGCTCCCGGCAAGAAGCACTGTGGCAATCGTCGAAAGGAGAAGGGCACAGAACACGACAAGGACGAGCGGTTCGGGCGCCAGGCCGGTCCAGGCGAAGAAATCCAGGGTTGCGTCGAGCATCGCTCTGCGTGTAAGCAAGGCGTGCCAAAACACGACCCCGGTTACGATGAGTGAAGCGGCGGGCGTCAGCCAGACGCCTCGGTCGCTATCCTCCTTGTTCTTGCTACCTGCAAGGTAGCGGCTGACGACACCGAGAACGGCGACGGACGCCGCGATGCCGAAGACGCCTGTCAGCAGTAAGTCTCCTGCGGATCGCGCGACACCCCCGGCGACGCTCGACGCGAGGTTCACAGGGTCGAAGAGGCCGGCGACCTGCTCACTTCTGAACCATCGTCCGGGAAAATTCACGCTCAGAAAGCCGAATCGAAGCGCCGCAAGTAGCGCCAGGCGTCCTGCCGCTGCCGTCGCTGTCCGCCCGAGGTCAAGTGGCGCCCTGAGCCACCAGCGGTTCAGAGCCACCCACAAGCCTGCGAATATCCACCCCATCGCCAATCCGAACCAGACGGCCTGGAGATCGCCGAACTTTCGCTTTTCCTCCCGGACCAACACGGCCGGAGAAGGAATAGAGACTGCAGCCAGACCCAAGGTGACCTCCACGCCGTTATTCAGCGACACGTTCACGACGGACGCACCAGATGTGGCGGGAGCGACGGTGGAATCGTCGAAGACAACCTCGACGCCTCTGCCTGTCAAGTGAGACCATCTGACCGCGAGGTCGTCTCTCGGGGAAGGGTCGACGCCCTCCTGCGTCGACTGGACGACCCTTGCGATCCGGACGAATCCTCGAGGCCCGACCGGATACCAAATGACGAGGCACTTTCGATAGTCGTCAGACTCTACGACGACCCATCCATCGGCGCCGGGCGGCCAGACTCTCGGCGGAGGAAGGACTGAGAAACCCGACCAAACCACCAGCCTGCCGTCCGTATCGAACAGCTCGGCGGATGAAGACGGGCCCAGATCATGTAGTCCGCGGAACGTCCTGATTGCCGCAATCGTCGCGAGCGCCGGTGCGTCTTCGAAATCCTGGTTCAACAAGTACAGTGCGTCGTCATCCGAGGCGACGGCTACGGCTTGCCGCCTCATATCACCCCGGATGCTCTCAAAATCCTCCTCGATCTGCTGAGCCGACCTGACGGAAAACGCCTTTTGCACATCCGTCACGTCGCGCTCAAGCCTTTCAACAGTGATTTGCTGTAGAAGCCACGTCGACGGCACCAGAGAGGCGAGCAGGGCGGCTATGACGACGAATCTCTTCAAACGTGGTCCCGGATTAACCCTGGCGGCCGCCGATCGGGGCAACTGGGGTAAATCTCAGCTCCTTGAGCTCCCAGCCTCCGCCGGTGCGTCTCAAGCGGAGAAAAAGGTCCCAGGCTTCCGATCTGTCGCTGCCCATCAGGCGTGACTTGGCGGTACACTGGCGTCCCACGACATTTACTTCGCGCACGCGGGCTTCCCTGACGGGATGGCGGTCGAGGAAAGCTCCGGTGACATATCGAGCCTGTGCCTTCGTGTAGACAGACGTCTGACCATCGACTGATACTTCGACCTGAGGGCCTGAAATTCTGGAGACGACGTCTGGATTCCCTCCCACCATGGCCTCGGTGATGTCGCGCACTACCGCCCTTGCGTCATCGCCCGATTGGGCAGACGATGGGGAGACAGCCACGGCGAAGGCGATGGCCAGAACTAGAAAGAATCGACGCATTGGTTAACCCGATCATCCCTCAAACCTGACGATGTGCCGTCAAGTGCGACTCGGAAGATGCAAAATACGATCCCGAATCGGTGTGCGAGCCTCTCCCGAGCCGAAGCGGCGGGAGCCGGAAGGTCGACATCCGGCCGTAAGCGCAGATGTGTCACGAATAATGGACGCAGCGTCAACTTAGAAATACATACGTCACCCCGGCCCCGCCGTGCTCGATCGGCGCCTCTTCAAACGATGCGACGTCAGGCATCGATGCGAGATGGTCCCGAAGAGCCTGTCTCAAAGCTCCCGTTCCCGTTCCGTGAAGCAACTCGACGCGGTGAAAGCCCATCCTGACTGCGTCGTCGATGTACCTCTCGACGGTGGAGATCGCCTCGCCGACACGAAAACCTCGAAGGTCGAGACGGGATTGTATGTAAATGTCGGGCTCGGCGAGCGGCATTCTTTGTCGTTGCGGCTTGTTTGGACCGGCCACTCGTTGCAGACGCCTGCTATCGACGTGCATCTGCGCCAGCTCGAACGCCACGACGACCTCCTCACCGTCGACGCTCAGGACCTCGCCAATCGCACTCCCTCCGTCGAGCACGACATTGTCTCCGGGCGCCAGCGGGGCGTTGCGGTCGACGGCGGGTTCCGGCCGCGAATCCACCGGGGGATCAAGGGGTTTGCGCTCCTCGACCTCGCGCCGAAATCCTTCAAATCTGCTGCGTGCGTCTCGAGTCTTCGCTTTCTCGGCCTGCGATTCCTTGATCTCGCGGATCGTCTGTTCAATGACCCTGTTGCCCTGTTCCAGTAGTTTCTCAGCCTTCTCGTGAGCCTTCCTGAGAACGGCGTCGCGGCTTTCATCAAGCCGTGCTTTCGCTGCACGATGCGCCTCCTCGGCCTCGTTGGCCATTCGGAGACGCTCTGCCAGCTCAGCCGACTTCTTTTCCGTGTCTTGTCTGGCCCTGGAGAGCGTCAGGATGAGCTCCTCGATCCGCGTCCTCTCTTCCCCGAAATTCTCGTGGGCCTTCTCGAGGAGAAACCGCGGGAATTGGGCCCGCTCGGCAATTTCCAGAGCGTATGACGAACCCGGCACTCCCGGCTCGAAGACGAAGGCGGGCTCCAGGAGTTCGGGGTCGAAACGCATTGCCCCGTTGACCATCCCCGGTGTGTCGTGAGCAAAGACCTTCAGTCCCCCGAAATGCGTAGTCACGATCGTGAAACCCCCCTGCCGGGAAAGATACTCGAGCACAGCGCGCGCGATCGCTTCTCCAGCCGCGGGATCTGTGCCGGTACCAATCTCGTCGATCAGAATCAAGGCTTTCGGTCCTGCTCGCTCGACGACGAGCTTCAGATTCTCGAGATGTGAGGAAAAGGTCGAGAGATCGTTCTCGAGTGACTGATCGTCGCCGAGAACAACCATCAGGGAGTCGAATAGGGGGAGAATCGACCCTTCCCGGCAGGGAATCGGAACCGCATAAGAGAGCATCATGGCGAACAATCCGACGGTCTTCATCGCGACGGACTTCCCGCCTGCGTTCGGGCCCGACACGACCAGGGTCCGGTCTGGAGCTTCGAGCGTCAGATCCAGTGGCACGACCGGTCTCATCTGGATGCCGCGGGCCGAGGCCTCCTTCCTCAGCAGGAGAAGCGTTGGATTGACGGCACGTTCGATCCGAATGGTAGTCCCGTCGCCGATCTCGGGCACAACGGCGTCCAGTTCGTTAGCCAGGTGAGCCTTTGCGCGGAACACATCGAACGATGCGAGCACCTTCTGATTGTGCCTTACGACATGAGACACGGCGCGAATGCTGTCGGTCACGCCGATCAGAACCCTGACGACCTCTCGACGCTCCTGCCCTTCCAAGAGCCGTAGCTCGTTTCCGAACTCGAGGCACTCCTCAGGTTCGAGAAACGCCGTTTTCCCGGAGGTCGACGTGTCGACGATGGATCCTGGCAGCTTTCGACGGCCCTCCACTTTGACGGGAATAACGATGCGCCCTCCTCGAACGGTGGGCGCCTCGCCCGCATCGTACCCCGCATCCCGGGCGGCCTTCAACGCACGCTCAGCGGCCGCCCGAATGGACGCTTCCTGGCCTCGAATCTGCTTTCGGATCCGTCGCAAGTCGGGTGAGGCATCATCACGAACGTTCCCTTGCTCATCGACCACTCTCGAGAGCGACTTCTCGAGGGCGGCACCATGAAACAGTTCGCTCGCCGTGGAGGCGAGTGAGGGAAACCGCTCGACTCGACCGGCAAAAAAACCTGCGACATGACGGGCGAGCGTCAGGGAAACGATAACGTCAAGGATCCCTTGCGGTTCGATCCACGAACCCGCAGGAGTCACGTCGTGAAGTGTCTCGGTCAGGTCAGGCAGACCTGAAAGTCCGGGACTCTGTCCCTCTTTCAGGGCTCGCTGCCACTCGGAAACCGACTTGAGTCCTGCGGAAACCCGGTCGGGATGAGTCGAGGGTGATTCCGATCGAGCGGCGTCCAGTCCAGTCGCTGTCTGCAGCCTTCCCTCGATGCTTCTGCGCACCACGTCGAAGCCAAGCTTCGACTCGATATCCACAGGATGAAACTTCACCTGAGGCTCCCTTGGAAATCAACCCGCAGACGAGTGGTCCCCTACGTTGACCTTGTAGTGATGCCCTGAGAGCGTCGCTTCGCGACCGACGAGAGAATCCCTCAGCTGGGCGGTTTGAATTCGGGCGCCTGAAAACACGATCGAGTCGCGAACGATGGCATCCGTGATTTGTGCCCCTGCTTCAACGACGACGTTCGGGCCCACGATCGAGCGCCTGACAACCGCGCCCTCTCCCATATAAACCGGTTGGATGATTACCGACTCTTCGATCGTACCGAGCATTCTCGCTTCACCGGGACGATTAAGCAAGACGCGGCTGGTGTCCATCAGGGCCTCAATTGTGCCGCAATCGAGCCAATCGGTCACCTGGGCCGTTCTGAACACGAGGCCCTGCTTGAGCATGTAGTCGAATGCGTCCGTCAGTTGGTACTCGTTTCCGTGACCCGTCACCTCGTTCTCAATGATGTACTTGAGCGCACCGCGTAGCCGCTCACCCTCCTTTACGTAGTAGATGCCGATCAACGCATCGTTCGAGATGATCTCTTTGGGTTTTTCGACGAAGTCCGTTATACGGTCGTCGGTCATCACGACTACACCGAAGCGGCGAGGATCCTCGACCCACTTGACGAACGCCACGACGTCGGCGCCCTCGAGGGAGACCGCGGTGTCGATCGTGAAGACCGTATCGGCAAAAACCGCGATGATTTCGCCTTCGAGGAAGTCACGGGCACAATCAACGGCGTGTCCGGTTCCGAGGGCGATGTCCTGATAGACAACCGACGCCTTCATTCCGTGCCGCTCGCAAATTTGAGTGAGCTGCTCGTTGACCTCCTGCGGGAAGTCGCCAAGGACGAAAACCCCCTCAGAAAGGGGTCGCGGCAGCACCTGGGTAAAAGTGTTCACGATTCTTTCGACCATCGGTACACCGACTACCGGAAGCAATGGCTTCGGCGTGACGTGGGTGTGCGGTCGGAGACGGGTCCCCCGGCCCGCCATGGGTATAATCAGTTTCATCGGCGAGTGTTAAAGTGGCCTGCCAAACTACGCAGCACCGCTATCGGATTCATCCCTCCCAGAGGCGACATTCGAAGACTCACAGCTTTTTACCGAACTTCAGGAACACTGAAGTGTATTTTACACGTTAAAAGAAATTCTGATATTTGCACGGGTACCAACGTGGTATGGTTCTTGTGTTGCTTTTAGTGAACAACACGAAGAACAACACGAAATTGTCCACCCGACTTTGGTCAAAAGCCTGAAGAGTCACAACAAACTCAATGTCATGAACGCCACGACGTCTAAGCGACGCCCCCTCTCGCTGCTCATCCGTGCAGCACTAGCCCTCCTCATCACTGCGAGTGGTTTGAGCGCAACTTTCGCCCAGGCACCCGATAAGGATGCGGCAGAGAAATACAACGAAGGCCTCGCGCTCCTGAAATCGAAGGACTACGAGAAGGCCCTTAACGTCTTCCTGGACGCGAGCAAGGTAGCTACGGCGGCCGGAGACAAAGGTACGGCTTCGAAAGCCGACAGCTACGCGTACCGCCTATGCTACAACGTCGGAGTAGGATATCACAAAGACGGTGACTTCGCGAAGGCTTTGCAGTACTTCGACAAGGGCATCGCGATGGAGCCCGGGTACTACAAGAATTACAAGGGCAAGGCGGCCGTGTACAAGGCCCAGGACAATGAGGAAGCCGCCATGGAGGCCTACATCAAGACTGGCGAGGTAGCGACGGCCTCAGGAGAGCTCGAAGAGCGCTCCAAGGCGCGCGCCCAGGCTGAGGGTTTTGTCGCCAAGGCGCTTCAGGACAAGGAGTATAGGAAGGTCATCAGCAACGGGAATGTCTTCCTGAAGTACCTCGAAACAGCCGACGTCCACTACTACATGGCGCATGCGTCCAACCAGCTTGGGAACTACCAGGATGCACTGAACCATGCTGATAAGGCGCTGGGCCTGGAGACTGGATCGCGGGCCTCAAAGGCCAAAATTCACTTTGAGAAGGCTGAAGCGCACAAGAACCTGGCACAGTTTCAACTCGCTCTGCAGTCGTACACCGAAGCCGCCTACGGTGACTTCAAGCAGCGCGCCGAACACGAAATAGAGGTGCTGGCCGGCTCGCAGTAACCGAGCTTGATCAAGGAGATTTGCGGAACCCGTAGTCACCCCGTCGGCTACGGGTTCTTCTTTTTTGGTCGCGTCGTGTAGATTCGCAGAGACAGTTCGGATCGGGACGGGCGGCGGCGAGTACATACCCGCATCGGTATTTTGACTGCAGGCGATCGTGCAACATTGATTTTCTCGACATGACTTCATCTTCCATATCTGCGTCCGCTCGAGTACCCGAAGACATCGAACTGGGCGAGTTCTGTGTGATCGCGAATGACGTTGAGATCGGACCGGGCTGCCGTATAGGTCACCACGTCGTAATCCATTCCGGAACGCGCATTGGCGTTTTCGTTCGGATCGACGATCATGCCGTCATCGGCAAGCAACCTATGCGATCACGCCGAAGCGCTACTCCGGATGCAGGCAAACAACCGCCCACACAGATCGCCGACAACTGCTCAATCGGGACCGGCGCCGTCGTCTACGCAGGCGCCTCGCTCGGCGAGGGCGTACTCGTCGCCGATCTTGCCACCGTGCGTGAGAACGTTCGAGTGGGCGATCACACGATCGTGGGCCGCGGTGTCGCAATTGAATCGGAGACCTCCATCGGCACTCGCTGCAAGCTCGAGACGAATGCGTACGTGACCGCCTTCTCAACCATCGAGGACGACGTCTTCATCGCACCTGGCGTGCTGACCAGTAACGATCGGTTCATCGGACGGACCGAGGCAAGGCTCAAGCTGTTCAAGGGGGTCCACGCTCGACGGGGCTCGCGAATGGGGGTCGGCGCCATCATTCTCCCCGGGGTGACCCTCGCCGAAGAATCGGTTGCCGCAGCAGGCGCAGTCGTGACGAGGGAGACCGACGAAGCCGGCGTTTATGCCGGAGTCCCGGCCAAACGCATGAAGGATGTCCCCGAAGACCAGATCCTCTCGAAGAAATGATCAGCACTGAATCTCCGCGCCCGGCTGCCGGCGTTCTCGCCCAGCCCATTCCTATGGTCGATCTTGCCGGTCAGTACCGGCGTTTGAAGGACGAGATGGATTGTGCGATCGAGGATGTCCTCTACAGCACAAAGTTTATCAAAGGGCCCGTGGTGGCCGCTTTTGAGGAGGAGCTCGCGGCGTATCTCGGCGGGCGGCACGCGCTCGGTGTCGGCAATGGCACAGACGCCCTCCAGGTCGCTCTGATGGCACTCGATATCGGGCCGGGCGACGAGGTGATCACGCCCGCCTTCTCGTTCGTCGCGGCCGCGGAAACGGTCGCGCTGCTCGGAGCACAGCCGGTCTTTGCCGACATCGATCGGGCAACCTTCAACCTCGATCCCGTCCACGCAGCTTCGCTCGTTACGGATCGGACGGCAGCCCTGATTCCGATCCATCTGTACGGCCAGCCGGCTGACATGGACGCTATCATGCGCCTTGCTCACACTCACGAGCTTC
>DATKEJ010000482.1:0-10757 GCA_035512315.1 Rhodothermales bacterium
GCGAAGGAAATCCGGCCGCCGTTATCGTACCGCCGGGCGTGGTTCACGCCTACCGAAACGTCAGCGAGGGCGACGCGATGATATTCAACTGTCCCAACCGGCTGTATGGGGGCTGGGGCCGAGCGGAGGAGGTCGACGAGATCCGACACGAGGATCGAGAGGATGATCTGTACAGGATGACCTGACGGCAAGTCGAACGTCGAACGTCGAACGTCAAAGGTCGAACGTCAAAGGTCGAACGTCGGACGATCTCGACTCTGGACCGACATCAAGACGTTCGACGTTCGACTCTCGACGCCAAAGAATATGAAGCTTCTGCTTTTCGACATAGACGGGACGCTCCTTCGAGTCGCCGAGTCGGGCCGGCACATCCTCACCGAGGCTCTGGAGAGCGTCATACGACGGCCGATTAAGACGGCCGGCGTTCGATTCTCCGGCAGAACGGATATCCCCATCATCCGGGAGGTGCTCGTCAAATCAGGCTGTACGCCGGATGAAACCGACCGTCTCCTGCCCGAGGCCACGCGAGCGTATCGCGACCTGGGGCTCGACCTCCTTCAGGACCCGGGAAGCGTGCGAGTCCTGCCGGGCGTCGTCGAGCTGCTCGGTGCTCTGGCGGTGCGCGACGACGTCGTGCTCGGACTGCTCACTGGAAACATTCGCGAAATGGCCTATGCCAAACTGCGCGCGGCACAACTCGAAGACTTTTTTCCTTTCGGAGCTTTCGGCAGCGACCACGAAGAGCGCCACAGGCTCCCGCCCATCGCGCTCCGCCATGCCGAGGTACACGCGGGCCGATCCTTCACGGGAAAGGAAATCGTAATCATCGGAGATACGGAATTCGACGTCATGTGCGGCCGCGCGCTGGGTGTTTTTGCCGTCGCAGTAGCAACCGGACGGTTCGACCGTACGTATCTGTCGGCTTACGAACCGGACCTGATACTAGACGACCTCCGGAATGTGGAAGGATTCTTGAGCAGCGTCGTCGAATCTTGAAGTCAGCAGCAACCACGCGCCAGTGATCCGCCAACTCGCAACGGCCTTCCTGATCCTATTTACAGGTATTGGGGCGGCCCACGCTCAGAGCGCGTCGGTGAGCGGATTCGTTCGGGATGCGGAGTCGGGCGAGACGCTTCTGCTCGCGAACGTCATCCTTCGCGGCACGCAGATTGGTACCGCGACGAACACATCTGGGTATTACACGCTTCCCAATCTCCGTCCAGGTTCTTATACGGTAGTGTGTTCCTACCTTGGTTATGAGCGACGGGTAATCGAGATCACGGTTGCCGAGGCTGAGGCGCTGAGACTCGACATCGACTTGGAGGTGGAGAACATCCGCGGTCAGGAGGTCGTCGTCTCAGGCGAACGGGAAGACGAGGAAGAGATCAGACGGATTGGGGTGGCGCAGCTCACCACCGCGGTCGTCAAGCAGGTGCCGACGCTGCTGGAGGCCGACGTGTTCAGGTCACTTCAACTCCTTCCGGGGGTCAAAGCCGCCTCCGACTATTCGAGCGGCCTCTACATCCGCGGCGGAAGCCCCGACCAGACGCTCATACTTCTGGACCGAACGACGGTCTACAATCCGACGCACTTCTTCGGTTTCTTCTCGACGTTCAATCCGGATGCCGTCAAGGACGTGAAATTGTACAAAGGCGGTTTTCCGGCGGAGTACGGCGGCCGGCTCGGCTCGGTGATCGACATTTACAACAAAGACGGAAATCGGAAGTCGACGCACGGCGGCGTGACGGTCGGTCTACTGGCCTCGCGCATCAACCTCGAGGGCCCTTACAGCAAAGGCTCGTGGATGATCGCCGCGCGGCGAACCACGTTGGAGCCCCTGCTGGCGGCCCTGCGAAACGCCGACATCGACGGGACCCCCAACAGCTTTTACTTTGTCGATCTCAACGGTAAACTGAACTTTGACGTCTCCGAGACTGACCGCCTCTCGCTTGCCTTTTACGCCGGAAATGACGCGCTCGAACTCGAGTTCCTCGACGACGCGACGCTCGATATCGCGTATGGCAACCGGACGGTGAGCGCGAACTGGACTCACATTTTCTCGTCGCAGCTCTTCTCGAACTTCACTTTTGCCGGATCGCGATACTTCAGCGAGCCCGAGTTCTCGTTCGCCTCGACGCCATTCAAGCGCGTGAACAACGTGTACGACTTCTCCGCGAAAGGCGATCTCGAATACATCACAGGAGAACGCGGAGGATTGCGCGGAGGATTCTGGGCCGGTCTGTTCACATTCAAGCTCCGTGACGAGTTCGACGACATCGAGACGCTCAACGAGCGCATCCACACGCAGTACGTATCGACTTACCTACAGCAGACGTACCGTCCGTCACGAAAATGGATGATCCAGGGAGGCGTGAGAACCAACTTCTTCGGCGAGGGCGACTACCTGAGATTCGAACCCCGATTCGCGCTCGAGTTCATTCCCGAAGACGGCCTTCGACTGCAGCTTGGGGGCGGCCGCTACTACCAGTTCCTTACACTCATATCGAGCGAGCTCTTTTCCGGCTTCGACATCTGGCTTACGACCGACGACGGGGTTCCTCCGGCGTACGGCGACCAGATCGTCGCCGGCCTGAAGACGAGGCTGGGCCAATACAACGTCGACGTGGAAACGTATTACCGTACGATGCGACGACTCTTCGAACTCGACCCGTTCCTGCCCGACGCGGCAGGGCTCGACTACGCAGATCTCTTCCATTTCGGGAGGGGATACGCGTATGGAACCGAATTGGCGATCCAGAAGCCACGAGGTCGGCTGAACGGCTTCCTTGGATATACGCTCTCGTTCAGCCGGCGACGCTTCCCGAATTTGAACGAATTCGAATACTATCCCCCGAAGTACGACAGGACCCACGACCTGAACGTCACGCTCAACTACGAGCTTGGCAGATCGTGGCGAATCACGTCCATCTTCACATACGCGACCGGGCAGGCGTTCACCGAGCCGCAGTCGCAGTACCGGTTCTTCGACTACCCCTTTGGATCGCAAGACGTCAAGGCGCTCGTGAGTCCGTTCAACGGCGCCAGACTGCCTGACTACCACCGGCTGGATCTTGGATTTTCCAAGTTGGGCCCGTTCTTCGGCGTCGGCGACTACGAACTTCAGCTCCAGGTCTTGAATGCCTACATGCGGGAGAACATCTGGTTCTATTTCTACGACCTGAATGACGATGGATCGATTGAGCGGGAGGTGATCCCGCAAATCCCGGTCGCCATCCCGAATATTTCCTTTACCGTGACGTTCTGATGAGAAGGATTCATTATCCGGGCGCCCTTCCTGTTGCCCTTCTGGCTGCCTGCCTGCTCGCAGGATGCGACTCCGTCGAAGGCGTTCTCAACGAGGACGTCACCTTCGTCGTCGAGTCGTACCAGGAGGTCGGGGAGCCCATCCGTCGCGTCCGCCTGTCGCGAACCGGAGAGATCAACCAACTCTACTCTGCCAACCAGTTGGCGGTCAGGGGCGCATCGGTGCGCATCCATCTGATGAGCGAATCGGGAACGGTTGGGGAAACCTTTGCGCTCATCGAGTCGACAACCGAGCCGGGAGTGTATCAAACCAGCTCGAATCACGTCGTGCTGCCCCTGCGAGTTTACCGACTGGAAGCCGACCTCCCCGACGCGGCAGGATCGCTCTCGAGCGAAACGCTGACGCCGGGCGATTTCGAGATCGTCCGCACCGGCCTCCAGGAGGTCGTCTACCAGCAGGAGGCGCAGTTCGAGCTCGGGCTGACCCGGAGCACTTATTTAACCCGGCAGACGGTTTTCATTTTCTCCGTGGAGGGCCTGGACGCAGGTTTCGGAACGCTCACACCGATTTACGAGGACATCATCGATCCTGACGACGGTGACGAAAATGAGCTCGACGAGTACCGCATCGTACAGTCGCCGCCGGTCAACGAGCTGAACTACGACATCGAGGCCGACGGCACATTGACGGTCAAGCTGCCATGGCTGGCGGTGGCGTTTTTCGGGCAGAACCGGGTGAGCATCAGTGCCATAGACGACAATTTGTACGACTTTCTGAGATCGTACGGGGTCCAGCAGGGCGGCTCGACCCTCGCTCCTGGGGAGATTCCCAATGCCATCGAACATGTCGACGGCGGCATCGGCCTCTTTGGGAGTTATGCCAGGGTGACGGCCGAAACGTTGGTTCTTCGGAATGAGTGATACGTTCGAGATTCGAGGTCCGAGGTTCGAGGTGCCCATTCTCGACGCACCGTTACGACGCTCGACGTTCGACGCTCGACGTTCGACGTTGTAGGCTTGTAGACTTCCTCCATGCGTGACCAAGACGTTCTCTTCATGCATCGCGCCGTCGAAATCGCGCTGGAGGCGGAGCGTCGGGGCAATCCGCCGATCGGCTCGATCCTTACGCTTGGAGGCGAGGAGATTGCATCCGGCGAGTGCAGCCTTATGGCGCCGCATTTCCACCCCGGGCGGCACGCGGAAACGGAGGCGCTGCGAGGTGTCGCTGTGGACCTCTGGCCGCGCGCTCGAGAAATGACGTGCTACACCACGCTGGAACCGTGCCCGATGTGTCTCGGTGCGCTGCTGCTTCACGATGTGGGCCGAATCGTGTACGGCGCGCGGGATCCGCTCGGAGGCTCCGAGGTGCTCCTTCCGCATCTTCCCCCCTACTTCGACAGGGAGAACGGGAAACCGGAGTGGATAGGGCCGATTCTCCCCAGCGTCTGCGATCCACTTTTCGAGCGCGCAATCGACAGGCTGGGCTTGCGAAGCATGCGAGATCCACTCTGACTTGATACTCGTCTACATTCTATTTTAAGTAGCTTACGCAGACCGTCAACGGCGACCGATGCGTTTCAGGGATCTCTCGATAAAATCCAAGCAGATCACCGCCCTCGGGCTGGTGCTTCTGGTCGTCGCGGCCGCGTCTTCCTCAACGTGGTCAACAACGCGATGTATGCCGTGAATGAGCGATCGCAGGCATCGAAGCGCGGCGGCTACGAGACGACGGTCAAAGTCGAGACCAAACGAGAGGAAGCGTCGATCGTCATCCGGATAACCGACAACGGCGGAGGTATCTCGGAGGAGATCCGCGGCAAGATCTTCGAGCCGTTCTTCACCACCAAGCCGACGGGTGTCGGAACGGGTTAGGGCTCTCGCTGGCGTACGAGATCATAACGGAAGCGCACGGCGGCGCGCTGGAAATCGAGAGCGAAGTGGGCGTGGGGACGACGTTCGTCATCACGCTTCCTGTCGCCTGAATGCGGAACCTTCGGACCGCACATCAGAAAAACTGATCTCGTACCTCGTCACAGAGTCCATGGCAAAACTCGCGCACATCCGATCCGCTCGCGCCTGGGCCGGCCTTCTGCTGGCAGCGGGCCTATTTGCCTTTGGATGCGTCGACCGCCAAGGCGACGCCGGCTCAGAAAGCCCTCCCGTCTATCGAAATCTCGGTCCCGATGCTCAATACGTGGGCATCGACGTCTGCGCCGCGTGCCACGTCGATCAGGCCCGGACCTATCGAGAGTCTCAGATGGGCCGCTCACTGAAACCGGCGACGATCGACCGGAGCGCGGCCCGGTTCGACAACGTGCGGCCCGTCTACGACCCGCACAAGGACTTCTACTACCTCCCGTCGAACCGCGGCGACTCCCTCTTCCTGACCGAATTCCGACTCGACGGCGCCGATACCGTTTACACAAGAACCGAGAAGATTGATTACATCGTCGGCTCGGGGCAACACACCAACTCCCACATGATGGAGGTCAACGGGTACGTGTACCAGATGCCGCTGACGTGGTATGCGCAGAAGGGGAAATGGGATCTCCCACCCGGATTTGACGGCGGCCGCAGCTGGCGCTTCGAGCGAGCGATCGAGGTGGAATGCATGGCGTGCCACAACGCGATGCCGGGTTACGTCGAGGGATCGGACAACCGGTATGACGTCGTTCCGCACGGAATCGATTGCGAGCGATGCCACGGACCCGGCTCGGTGCACGTCGACGAAAAGAAGGCCGGCATCGTGGTGAACACCACAAAGGAAATCGATTACTCGATCGTGAATCCGCGGAAGCTGCCGCCCGATCTGCAGTTCGATGTTTGCCAGCGGTGTCATCTCCAAGGAATAGCGGTCCCAAGGTCGGCGACGTCGTCCATAGATTTCCGGCCGGGCATGCGCCTGAGCGACCACATGGACGTGTACTTCCCCAGGTACACCGACAGCCTTTCACAGTTCATCATGGCGTCCCATCCTGATCGGCTCAGGATGAGCGGATGTCGCGTTCCGTCGTCGGTGTCGGCCGGGCAGACCGAACCGCTGCCGTGCATTGCCTGCCACGATCCTCACGTTCCGATCGAAACCCTCGGACGCGACCACTACAACAGTGCATGCATCTCGTGCCACAGCCCGCCGGAGAGGGACGGATGCTCGGAGTCGCCCGATGTGCGGGCTGCCGTTGCCGACGACTGCTCGTCGTGCCACATGCCGGTGGTCACGTCGATCGACATCCCGCACGTGACGATCACCGACCACTTTATTCGCGTGCCCGATTCAGCGAAGGGAATAGTCGAGACCGAAAAGATGTTCGTTCGCCTGGCTTCGCTGACCACCGCCCGGCCGACCGATCAACAGCTCGGCGAGGGTTATCTTGCATATTATGAACAGTTTAACAACGTGGAGCAATTTCTCGACTCGGCGGCCGTCTACCTGATGAGAGCGCAGCGCCAACTCCCTGCCGCGGGGATGACGAGGGCGCTCGTCAGGATGTGGTACCTGCAGGAAGACTTCGAGAGCATTACCCAGCTCGTAGAGTCAGGCGGGCTGTCAAACAATGAGGAGGCCTGGACCTACTACCGTGTCGGCGAGGCGTATTCGAACCTTGAACGGCACGACCGCGCCAGACAGTACTACGGGATGGCGGTCGACCGGGCGCCCGACCACCTCTGGTTCCGGACGAAGCTCGCCGCGAGCAGGGTCGCGCTCGGGCAGCCGGAGGCGGCGATTGCCATCTACGATGCCGTGCTCGCCGACAATCCCCTCTTCCATCACGCCTACAACAACCGGGGCTACGCGTGGGTGCTCGTGGGAGATTTCACCAAAGCGGAGCGCGACTTCGAAAAGGCGCTCAATCTCGACCCGGATACGAAGCAGGCGCTGGCCAACCTGGCGTCTCTGTATTTTAACACGGGTCGGGCGAGTGCGGCGCTGGAGTTGGTGGATCGGCTGCTCGTGCTGGAGCCGGACAATCTGCAGTACAGGCAGTTCAGGGAAGCGGTTACAAACGCTAAACGCTAAAACGCTAAACGCTAAACGCCCTCCAGAATGTCTCGAGGCGGTGGTCCCCTCCCAGGGGCGGCTAAGCCCGGCGAACGCATCGTGCTCCGAAAGCGAGAAAGACTCACGTGGAGCCGGGTGCAGCCGGGGGAGGTCACTTCGGGAGATAGTTGCCACCGCCCAGCTCTTCCCTCTTGCGTTTACGGAGATAGCAGCAGGCGGAATGGTGACCACTGTGGGCTGCCGCAGGCGCTTCACACGTAACCTCCCCCGGCTTTCGCTCCGCCCGACGTATCCCGGTTTACACAGTGCCACCTCGTCGCTCCAGCCGCCCCCTCCAGCGGGGGACCATGTCCAGTAGTGGTGGTCCCCCTCCCGAGAGCCTGCCCGGCGTAGCCGCGCAAGCTCGCGACAACGCCCGCAGGGGTGTTTAGCGTTTCTCGTTTCTCGTTTTCCGCCTGGATCCCGGATCAAGTCCGGGATGACGATCCTCACGGGTCGTTCCGGGATGACGGAGACCTCGAACTTCGAGCCTCGAACTTCGAACCATTAAAACCCCACCGCCCGACTATCAAACCCCCGCGAATCCGCCGCTCCGTACAGGACGTCCTGGTCGTGATCGACGAAGATCGCCATCACGCTTCCCTGCTCACTGCGCATTGAGACATTGTGGCCCATGAGGCGGAGGCGCTCGATCGTGTCCGGCGAGAAGCCGTACCCCTCTAGTCGCAGCCCGTCTGGGAGCCACTGGTGGTGCATGCGGGGCGCTTCCACCGCTTTCGCCACGTTCATGTTGAAGTCGATGACGTTCAGAATTACTTGCAGTACCGAATTGATGATCGTTCGTCCCCCCGGCGTGCCGACGACGAGAACCGGCCTGCCGTCGCGGGCGACGATGGTGGGAGTCATGGACGAGAGCATGCGCTTCCCCGGCGCCACCAGATTGGCCGGCGTGCCGATGAGGCCGGTTTCGTCGGTCAGGCCCGGAACAGGATTGAAATCGCCCATTTCGTTGTTGAGTAAAAAGCCGGCGCCCTCAACCACGATGCGCGATCCGTACGCGTACTCGAGGGTGTAGGTGAGCGCGACGGCATTCCCCATGCTGTCTACAACCGAGATGTGCGTCGTCTCTTCACTTTCATAGACCGCCATGACGTCTTCGGGATCGCTGACCGAGGCCCGGAACGGATTGATCGCGGCACGTTGTGCGTTGGAATAGACTTTGGAGATCAGCGAGTCGATCGGCATATCGGGATTGAAATCCGGGTCCCCCAGATATGTCGCCCGATCCCGGTAGGCCAGGCGCATTGCTTCTGCGAGCGTATGGAGGTATTGGGCCGAATTATGTCCCATTGAGGCCAGTCGATACCCTTCAAGAATGTTCAGCATTTCGACGAGGGCGACTCCGCCCGAACTGGGTGGTGACATTGAGTAAACGTCGTAGCCGCGGTACGATCCCTGGATCGGCGGCTGTTCGACGGCCTCGTATCTGGCGAGGTCTTCCTCCGTGATCAGCCCGCCATGCTTGCGCATGAAATCGGCGACGAGACGGGCTGTCTCTCCATGATAGAAACCATCCTTGCCGTCGTCGCGGATGCGCTCCAGCGTGGAAGCTAGATCCGGCTGTTTCCAGATCTCACCGGGTTCGTGGGGAACATCACCTTCCTTCAGAAACGCGTCGGCGGTCGATCGATAGCGCTCAGCGTTGCGTGCGATCGCCTTTTGGATGTTCTGCATGCCCCACGACGACGGGAGGCCTTCGCGCGCGAGATCGACTGCCGGTTGGACGAGGTCGGCCCACGGCAAGCTGCCGAGCCGCTCGTGGGCGAGGTACAGCCCGGCGACGGTCCCTGGAACGCCGACCGAAAGCAGTCCCTCGTGATTTGCCTCATCCTCCGTGCCACCCCATCCATCCATCCAGGCAAAATCGGTCCGGGCTATCTCGTCGTCATCCGTCGCGAACATGCGTTCGGTCGCTGCGAGCGGTGCCTTTTCCCGGAAGTTGAAGGCTGTGACTTCCCCGTCGGCGCCGTGGTAGACGATGAAGCCGCCACCGCCGATATTCCCGCCAGAGGGAAAGACCACGGCTGCTGCCAACGCGGTCGCGACGACTGCATCGATCGCGTTCCCGCCTCGTTTCAGAATGTCGGCTCCGACTTCCGAGGCCAGATAGTGGCTGCTCGCGACCATCCCGTGCTTTGCCGGTACCGGCGTTCTGCCGGCCTGGGCGAGTAAGGCTTGAGGACCAATCGTCGAAATGCAGAGAGCGAGAGCCACTGCCGCGATGACTCGCCCGGGGGCGGATCCCGTCGAGAAAAGGCGGCGGACTGAATCTTGACGCGGGCGAAGGTTTTTCATGTTGCAATAACGGATATATAAGTCACGCCTTCTTGAGGGTTAGAAAAATCCCGGAACCGATGCACGACCCCACCGCGACCATCGTCAAACCGTACAGCGTCAGCACGCGCGGAAGCTTGGTCATACGGCCGCCTCCACGGGCGCGCGGACGCCGAGTGCCGCCAGTGCCGCCGCGAGTCGCTCGAATTCATCCTCGCCGTTGTATCCCTGTATCGACGCGCGGATGAACCAGCGGTCTCCCAACCTCGAGATCGGGATTTCGATGTTGAACTCGTCGTAGAGGCGGTCCTTCAAACGGGTCGGATCGTCGGGCGCCACCTCATGTGCGGCCATCTGCGCGTACCACGACGGCGGTGCCAGCGATCGTCCGCCGAGAACGTCGACAAACATCGACCGGACCTCCTGCGTGAGATCACGGCACCGGGAGGCGACGCGATCCCAGTCATGGTCTCGGTAGAACTGAATGCCGGCCGGAACCGACAGATACGGTGCGATGTCGCGCGTCCCCTGATACTCGTTCTCCTGGATGAACGCTGAGTCCTCGATAGACTGATTACCCCAGCTCACGACCAGCGGCTCGATAAGCGGCTGCGACTCGGGACGAACCCACAGGAAGGCGGCCCCTTTTGGCGCAAAAAGCCATTTGTGGCAATTACCGGTGTAGAAATCGGCCCCGAGATCGTCGAGACGAAGTGTGAGCTGGCCTGGACCGTGCGCTCCGTCGATAAACGTCAGAATGCCTGCCTCGCGGGCTCGTCGAATCAGTTCCCTGATCGGCAGAACAAGTCCGGTCGACGACGTAATGTGGCTGAGGAAAATCGCGCGGGTTCTGTCGCTCACGGCCGACCATATGCGTTCGACGAAATCGGCCTCACCGATGACCGGAAGCGGAACGGGAACGCGTCGATAGATCGCTCCGGATTCGGCGGTGATGTGTGACCACATGCGATCCATTGCGCCGTACTCCAGGTCCGTCGCAAGGATCTCGTCGCGCGCACCCAACGATAGTGACCGGGCAACGATGTTGCCTGCCGTCGTCGCGTTCGGAACGTAAACGAGGTTCTCGGCGCGCGTCCCGAGAAACTCGGCCAGCGCCGTTCTCGCCTCGTACATCATTTGCGGAAACCGCCGGCCCAGA
>DATKEJ010000483.1:0-9360 GCA_035512315.1 Rhodothermales bacterium
CTCCCCGAGGGGGCGGCTAAGCGCGAACGTCGACTTTCGCGATCGCTGGCTTCGGAACGCGCAGCCGGGGGTGGTTAAAGGCAGCCGAGCGTTCTTGGGACACCCTGTCCGTTGCCGTCCCGGCTTTTGGGACAGCCCCTGGTTGGTCCCGTACAGCCGACACAAGGTTCACGCAGTACACTAACGTCATAGCCCACCGAACACCTTGAACACCATTACCTCAGAACGAATCCGCCTCGACGTTGACAGAGCCCGAATCACACTCACGGATCTCCGATCAGGGGTCCGGGTGTGCGATAACGCTCCAATGCGTCTGCTTCTCCGATTACCCAACCAGGTTTCGGAGCCGGTATTTCTCGATCACCTCGCCGGGTCGGAGGTTCTGACCAACGAGTTAACGTTGACGTTTGCCGACGAGTCACGTCGCTTCAAAGCGCGGCTTGCCCTGTCGGCCGCGGTCGACGGGATTCGCTTCTCGATCACGGCCGAGGGCCCGTCGCCAATCTGGATGGTCGAGTGGTCCCTCCCTGACCTCCGACTGCAAGAGGTCATCATCCCGGCCTTAGGCGGTCAGGTCCTCGACTCCAACATGCCGCACGGCGAGCAGCTTTCATTCAAGTATCCGTTCTGGTGGAACGCACAGTTCGTACTCGGGAAATCGGCCGACTTCGACGGCGGCGTCGGGCTACGGACTCTCGACCCGAAACCAACGTTCAAGATGCTCAGGGTCCGAAAGGGCTCCGGAGATCGATTCGACCTGGCTCTTGGCATCGAGGCCGATGCGCCGCTCCGTACCGGACGCATCGAGGGCGAGTGGTTTCTCGACGTTTATGCAGGGTCGTGGGAAAATCCGGTCGATCATCATCGCAATTGGATGGAATCGACTTTCGGGCTCGTCCCGTACGCCGCGCACCCGCATTTCCCGCGCTGGGCTCACGACATCAACCTTGTCCTCGAGTTCTGGGGGATGCGAAAAGACGCCGGTCGTCCCGCGCACACATTTGAGGAAATCGAAGACCGCATCGCATCCTTCTCAAAACGCCATCCGCCGGAGAACACGATGCTGTATCTCCCCGGATACGCGGAGGGTGGAATCGACTCACGAATCCCCAGTTACGACCCGTCGGAGGGGCTCGGAGGCGCCGCCGCCTTCAAGTCGCTCGTCGACCGAGCTCATGATCTCGGTTATCGGGTCATGATTCACACCAATGTCCTCGGGATGGCGTATTCACACCCGCTCTACGAGAAGTTTGAGCGCTACCAGGTCGTCGACGTGTTCGGCCGAAGACAGGGATGGGCCATGGACATCGACGGCGACTGGCTTACCGAACCCTATTTCGCGTACATGAATCCGGGTGAGCGGGCTTGGACCGAACTCATGACCCGAACGCTCGGCGCCTTGATCGAATCGTTCGGTCTCGACGCCGTCTTTCTGGACCAGACGCTCCTTGCCTTCAACGTGTCGCGAGGTCCGAATTTCGTGCAAGGAATGCGACGCCACGTGGAGGCGCTCCAGGCCGCGTATCCGAACGTGTTGTTCGCAGGCGAGGGACTAAACGACATCGTGCAGCCGGCCCTGCCCGTGGCGCAGATCCATGGAATTGACAGCGTGGCGGGTGTTCACGGAATCGATGATCGCCACGTGTGGAGGCGAGCGCACCCGGTTTCGACTCGCCTGTTCGGCAAATCGACGCTCTTCGTCGGCCATTTGCTTACGAAGCATCCCTCCCACCCAATTTTCGAGGATCAAGAGGCCGCTTATCGCGCGCTTGGCGTCATCCCGGCGCTCGTCTGTTACGACGCAACGCAGGGCCTTGACCTCCCTGAAGTGGAGGCGGTTCTCGAAAGAGCCCGCGCCCTGAAGCGCCTCGAAACAACGGCAACCTGAGCCCTAATCGTTCACGAAAAGAGACCAAGAAGTGGAAGAGCGTTTGTTCGAAGGGGATTTCATGTTCGGCAGCCAATACTACCGGGCGCCGTCTCCGCCGCGTTCGGATTGGGCGAGAGACCTCGCCCGCATGGCCGAGCTCGGATTCAATACCGTGAAGTTCTGGGCTCAGTGGCGATGGAATCATCCGGAAATCGACCGCTTTCATTGGGACGACATCGATGAGCTAATGGACGAGGCCGGGCGAAACGGCCTCAAGGTGATGCTCAACATCATCGTCGACGTAGCGCCCGCATGGATTTACCGGCGATATCCGGACGCGTCGATGGTGACACTCGACGGCCGCAAGATCGGCCCCCAGACCCAGCCGCACCGTCAGATCGGCGGGCTGGGTGTGTGCTTGAACCACACGGAGGTGATGGGACACCTGTTCTCGTTCCTGCAAGCCTGCATCGAGCGATACAGCGACCACCCGGCTTTACAGATCTGGAACGTTGCCAGCGAGCCCGAGCTGACGCAGAGCATGTCGGAGATGAGACTGTACGCAGACAACCACCTGAAGATGGGCGATATGCTCTGCTATTGCCCGCGCTGCGAGCTCCGATTCAAACACTGGCTCAAGGATCGCTACACCGACATACGAAATCTCAACCGGTCGTGGAATCGCAACTATCGCGATTTCGACGAGGTGGAGCTGCCGAAGACGCGCAACACGTTCAACGACATGATCGACTGGCGGTTGTTCTTCGTCGACGTGCTCGGGGAGAACGTGCGCCGCCGCTTTGAGGTGGCCAAGGCCGTGGATGAGGGACGGCACCCGCTCATGTGCCATCATGTATTCATTCAGGGATTCCCCTTGACATCCACGGCAAACGATCCATGGAACGTCGGTCAGTTGGGGGATCTGCACGGCTTCACACAGATGGACGACCCGATGATGCACGACATCCTTCGCAGTTGTGCTCGCGGCAAACCCGTCGTCTCGGCCGAGATGCTGATGCTCATGGGGTACACGCTGAACCTGCATAAGGAGATTGTCGAGTCGGATGTCAAACGACACATCTTCACCGGGCTTGCAGCCAATCTGAAGGGCTTCGTTTTCTGGCAATACCGGCCTGAACTGCTGGGCAGGGAGGCGCCGGCATGGGGGTTGACGCAACGCGACGGCTCGAACACGCCGTGGCTGACGTCGTTCGGTGCGGTAGGACGAAAACTCCAGGAGCACGCCGAGTTTCTCCACAACGCTCGCCCAAGAGCGGCGGACGTAGGCATCCTCTACAGTCCTGAGAATCAGATCTTCGTGTGGGCGGCCACGGGCAACGAGAAGAATGCGACAGACTCGCTGCGCGGCTTTCATAAGGCGCTTTACGAGCACAATCACGGGATCGATTTCATCCATGTGAAGGAGGTCGAGGAAAGTCTGCTCGATCGCTACAAGGTCATCGTACTTCCTCTTCCGTACTGCATACCTCAGGGAGTCTGCTCCCAGTTGAGGAACTGGGTCGACCGTGGCGGAACTCTGATAGCCGAGTCGTACGTCGCCGGTTGGCAGCTTGAGGAGGGTCGGCACAACACGACCGTTCCGGGGAACGGCCTCGCCGAGGTCTTCGGCATTCGGCAGCAGAATGCCGTACCGCCCGACGTTCGAGACCGATCGCTGATTCCCCTCCGTACCGCCCGCGCGCTGGCGGGGCTTCCGGTGGGCCACGAGGCGTTTGGGGCCATGGTTCGAGAGATCCTCGAACTCCAGGGTGCCGAGGCCGTCGCCCGCTTTGCGGACGGTCAGCCTGCCGTTACTATTTCCAAGTTCGGGAAAGGTATTGCAGTGGCCATCGCGTCCTTCCTGGCGTTGCCGTTCGCTCGTGGCGAGGCAGATGCTAACGGCCGCCTGCTCGCGTCGCTTATAGATGAGACTGCATCGCTATCGCGACCTACCATCTCAACGAGGGATTGCGTCAGGGTCGACGTGCTTCAAAGCGACTCGGGAGAAACCCTGATTTCGGTCCAGAATCTGGAAGAGTCGTCGGTCTCCTGCAGGGCGACCGTGCCGGGCATCGTTTCGACCTCCTGGAAGGAAATGTTCAGCGGCGAACGACCGGCAGCGGAAATTCGAGACGGGAAACTGTCGCTGTCACTGAGTCTCGCAAGTCGTGAAGTCAAGGTCTTCCTGGGATGATCATGCGCGATAGACTCTCGGCAGACGTACGGCGGAACTTCACCTGCAACGTTCTGGACGGCGCTCTCTTTGGACTCGCGATGAGTCTGGTGTCACGGACGGCTGTGCTTCCGGTTTTTGTGAAGAAGATCGGGGGTGACAATATCGCCGTCGGGCTGATCCCGGTGATCTGGGTGCTCGGTTTCAATCTTCCTCAGCTTCTTGTCGCGAGACGGGCCCAGACACTCGAGCGCATCAAGCCGCTCGTTCTTATGACGGCCCTGATGCAGAGGCTTCCATGGCTGCTGCTTGCCGCTCTGGCTTTGTGGGTTTTCGCGCATGTGAGCACGACGGCGGCGCTCATCCTGTTCTTTGTGACGTTCGGGCTCGCAGCCGTCGGAGGCAGCATCAACCTGCCCGCGTGGTTCGAACTGGTCGCCAAGATCACGCCCGTCAGGCTCAGAGGCAGGCTCTTCGGGATGCGGACGGTCGTCGGAGCCGGACTCGGATTGGCGGGAGGATGGCTCGTCGAGCGGGTACTGGAGGCTCGCGGTTTTCTCGACGGATTCGCGCTACTTGCGTGGCTCGCGTTCGCCGCGACTATGGCGTCGTATGTTTTCCTTGTGCTTCTTCGAGAGCCGGGGTCGGACGCGCACCCAGCGGCGCCCTCCCGCCGGGCGTTCCTCGATCGCCTGCCGGCCATCCTGCGTGAGCACCGAAACTTCAGGAACTTCATCATAGCCGAGGCGCTTCTGGTCGCCGCGACGACCGTCAACGCCTTCTTCGCTGTCGACGCTTTCTCGCGATTCGACCTCACGGACGGATATGCAGGGAGGTTCACGGCCGTCGGCGCCGGGAGCGTGATGGTCGGCAGCATGGCATTCGGGTACGTCGCCGACTGGTTCGGTCACAAGCTCACGATGCTCCTGTCTGCCGGGATGCTCGCGCTCGCGTGCTTGGTTGCGATCGGAGCTCCGTCGGTTCTGGTCTACTATGTCGTATTCGTCGCTGCCGCTTTCTCCCTGAGCCTGCGGAGCATCTCCGAATTCGCCATCGTCGCCGAGCTCTGCCGTGAATCCGAGCGGCCGACCTTCATGGCGCTGAAAAACGCCGTGACGGCTCCGTTCGTCCTCATGGGCCTCGTCGCCGGGTTCCTGGCCAACGAGCTCGGCTACCAGGTCCTCTTCTGGGTCGCGGCCTCGATCTCGCTGGCAGCGGCCCTGTGGCTTGCCCTCATGGTCAAAGAGCCCCGCCTGGATCCTCAATCACAAAACCTGTGAAACCATGTCTGAACTGAATCGCCGGAAATTCCTCCTCCACTCGGCGGCAGGCGTCGCTGCGCTCGCCGCCGGCCCCGCCTTCGGGATGCCGTCGATTCTCACGTCGAGACGGGTGCGGCCGTCAACGGCAGCCGGGACTTTGAATTTCATACCCCAATTCAACCAGCGGGGTCTGGGGCCGCATCTGCTCGACTGGGCGTACGCTTCCGACATGAAATGGGACGCATTTCACTCCAATATCGGCGCCACGTCCGAGGGTGTCACCATTTCCGATACCGAGGGGCAAGACCGGTTCGGAATCAATGTCCGGTGGCACGTCGAGGGGTACGGCTACATCTTTATCACCGCCGATAACGGGGGTGAGGGATATGCGCTTCCCGGTGATGGGATGCAGGCCTCTCTCAACCTGAATCTCGAGCTGGCGACGGCGCGCGTCATCCGCAATCGGGGTCGTCTCGAGTCGTTCCGCGCGGAGGGCTACACGGCTTCCCGTGACGTTTCCGCACTCATCGCGTTGTCGGAAGAATACCTCGCCGATGCCCACCGCGCGGGTATCGGCGCTGAGCGACAGTCACAATTGGCCGACAAAGCACTGCTCTACGCGATGAAGGCGTCGGAGCCCCTCGAGCTCGACAAAGCCAGATTCGACATCGCACGGATGGGAACGCGCGACGATTTCTTCATCGGTTGCGACGCGCGTTCGTTCTACCACATGGACCCGGACGTGTTCATGGAGCGATTTCTGGAGCTCTTCGACTACGCGACGATCACGCACTATATCATCACGCAGACGCACGGCATGCCCGACTTCGAACCCACCGAAGGCGACAAGAGGTTCGACACACGCGAGGTGCTGCTGAGCAGACTCGAAAAGCACGACATGACCGTCGAAGGGCGACCGCTGTTCTGGCCGTATCCCTCCGTTACTCCCGACTGGCTCCGAAACAAGACGTACGATCAGCTTCGACTCTACGTCGAGGACCATGTGCGCAAGGTTGTCGGGTACTACGGCGACAGGATGTACGCCTGGGAGATCGTCAATGAGTTCCACGATTGGGCGAACGAGACCCAGCTCAGACCTGAGGAGTCCGTCGAGATAACGAAGCTTGCCTGTGAGGTAGCGCGCGACACGGCGCCGAATGTCCACCGCCTGATCAACAACTGCTGTCCCTTTGCGGAATACGTCCAGTTGGGCAAGTGGAAAGACGTCGACGCGAAGTATCCCCAGCGGACTCCGTGGGAGTTCATGAAGGACCTGGTGGATGCGGGTGTGGACTTCACCATCACCGGCCAGCAGATGTATTTCCCGTATCGGGATCTCCAGGATACGATCATGCTGGTCGAGCGCATGCAGACCTTCGCGCGACCGGTTCAACTCACCGAGGTGGGCTGCTCCTCGGGGCCGTCCAAACGGTCGATTCTTGACGGGAGCCTCACATTCACGGAGGAGCCACACATCTGGCACCGCCCGTGGGACGAGGAGCTGCAGGCCGACTGGCTCGAAGGACTCTATACGCTCGGCTACAGCAAGCCTTGGATCGAAGCGGTGAACTGGTACGACTTCGTCGACGGCCAGGCATTCATCAAGAACGGCGGATTGCTTCGATCAACTCAAGGTGAAAAAAAGGCCGCCTTCGAGCGACTCCTTAAACTGAAGAAGGAACACAACCAATAAATCATGCCCCTTTCCCGACGGAACCTCCTGAAATCCGGCCTTGCCGGGACGGCCTCCTTGGCGCTGACGCCACTCAGCGGCTGGGCGTCCTTTATACCCAGGCGTGACGATGGGCTGCGTTTCGAGCCCTTCCCGCATCCCGGGATGCCAGAGCTCAAGTTCGCTTACGCGACCGACCCGGACGGCAATCCATTCCGTACGTTGGGTGTCGAACAAGGGCGCATCGGAACCCCATCGGATCTCAGCCAACGATTCGGCGTGAACGCCCGCTGGTATGTAGAGGGCTTCGGGTTTGTATGGCTCGAGGCCGACAACGACGGCCGGCATTTCTCCCTCTCCGAACCTCAGGAGCGATCCCTTAATCTCAACTTCGAGTTCGCTCGGACACGCGTCCGCATCAATAGCGAGAGAATGGCCCGCTTCGGTGCTGCCGGTACGTCGTTCTCGACCGAGGTACGACACCTGCACGCCTTGTCGCAGCAGTTGCTTGAGGACGCCGCAAAGGCCACCGCGGCGGGTCAGGCGGGCCTGGCCGACAAGTCCCTCCTCTACGCACTCTGGGCAGCCGAACGACTCGAATTGGAGAATGCCCACCATGCGATCTCGGGGCAACAGCGCAGCGATCATGTTTACTTCGGCTGCGAAACACGTCAGTACATCTGGGCCAAGTCGGAGCCCTTCGTCGACCGATTCACCGACGTGTTCAACTACGCAACCGTCACCCACTACGTGTGGGACTCGTGGTATGAAGTCTTCGAACCCGAGGAAGGCAAGCACCGGTGGGGGATCAAAGACAACATCGTCGACTGGTTGACTGAGAACAACGTGACGATCGAGGGGCGACCTCTCTTCTGGTTTCACGGCGTCGTGACTCCGGATTGGCTCAAGAACAAGTCATTCGATGAGCTGAAGGGCTACGTCGATCGCCATACCGAGGCACTCGTCGGCCATTACGGCGACCGGATTTCGCACTGGGAAGTCGTAAACGAATACCACGATTGGGCTAACATCCACAACCATACGCCGGAGCAGATCACGGAAATCACTCGCCAGGCATGTGAGAAAACACATGAGGTGAACCCGGATATTGTCAGAATTATCAATAATTGCTGCCCGTTTGGAAACTACGTGTCCTATCGCTATAACTCGGAAGGACCGGCCGACCGACCCCTTCGCACGCCGCATCAATTCGTTCGAGACATCGTCGACGCCGGCGTGCCCTTCGAAGTGGTGGGCGTCCAGATGTACTTCCCGCAGCGGGACCTGCAGCAGATCATCCGGCTGGTCGAGCGCTTCGAGCAGTTCGGAAAGCCCGTCCAGATCACGGAGATCGGCGCAACCTCCGGGCCGACTACTGAAACGGTACGCGCCGGCGATATGAAACTGCAGGATCACCTCTACGATTGGCGACGACCGTGGGACGAAGACCTGCAGGCTGACTGGCTCGAAGAGCTCTACACGCTTTTCTATTCGAAACCTTGGATCGAGGCCATCAATTGGTACGACTTCGCAGATTTCAGGACGTTCATTCGAAACGGCGGACTCGTCCGCGAAGATCTGTCCACAAAACAGTCATACGACCGGCTCCATAACCTGCTCGGCCGGTGGAATCGTCTTCCGAGCCCCTAACATCCGGTAATCGATAGCGTCATGAAGTACCGCTTCCTCGGAGGCAGCGCCCTGAAAGTATCGGAGCTCTGCTTCGGCGTGATGACGTTCGGGGAAGAGAGGGCGTGCGCCCGAATCACGTGCCTGTCGGCGGTAGCTGCAGTTGGGCTGTTGATTTGTGCGGGTTACTCGTACGGTCAATCGGTCCACATCCACAAGCACGACGCAACTGTCTGGTCAACGCAGCAGACGCTCTCGGGTCATTTTGAGGATGCGGGACCGTCAGGAGTCTTGTACGTCGACACCGCTACCATCGAATTCGTAGCGGCGCCCGACTCCTTCGAGGTGACGTTTGACATCGGCGCGGGCTTGCATCTCGTCTACGCGTGTGGTGAAACGGGACAAGAACCCGTCTGTTCAGACACGCTCCGGCTGACGCTCGGCTTCGATCCAAAACCGGAGGTTTACGCCTGGGCCGCGGTCGGCGACGCGACGGTCTTTCTGCATGCGCGGATCCTCGACGACGCAGGACCTCGCCGCGCCTTTTCTCCTGGCGGCAACGTGATGAGAACCCAATGCAGGTGGATTTGGCGAATGAGGGTGACAGCGTCGCATCCTTCGTACTCCCGGTCGACCTCACCTACGGAGAGTACTATTTTGACGTAGAGGTCACGAACGCAGTGGGCGAGACTGGACAGGCTGGAACGTTCCTGACGCAGTCCCAGGATGGCCTCGTCGCCTTCGACATCTGGTC
>DATKEJ010000484.1:0-7259 GCA_035512315.1 Rhodothermales bacterium
GGGGACTGCCAGGGGGTTAGTATCGATAGCGCACTCCGAGATCGGCCGTCCAGCCGTAGTACTCCTGCGCCGTCGGGAATCCGACGCCGAGGAAGGACTGGTCGGGTCGGTCCCCGAGATTGGCAAGGTTGATATAGACGCTGAATCCGCTCCCGAATCTCTGCTGCATCATGGCATCCCATCTGATGTAGGTCTCAGTGAAGCCGTCTTCCTCCGCGAATTCACCGACGAAGCTGAGACTGCTTTCCTGATAAAGCATCGAGACGCGCCCGGAGAACCCACCACGATCGTAACCGATCGAGAAGTTGGCGATCTGCTCGGGCTGATCGATCATTCTGCCGACGCGGAACGTGTCGATGCTCGTCTGGCGAAACGGCGGTGTCGAATCTCTGATGAGGAGCGTCCGGGGATACCGCGTTTTGGAGAAGATCCGAGCGTAGTTGATGTTCAGGACGAGACCGCTCAGGAGCCCCGGCAAATACGTGAAGTGGGTCTGCCACTCCGCCTCGATCCCCTTCACCGTCGTCACAAAATCATTGTTCACCGGCTCGGTGAGGCGAAATCCTCTCGTCCATGCAGGAAGATTCTCCTGCGCCGGATCGAGAACGGTCTTCTCTTTCAGGTAGATGACGTTTTCAATCTCCTTAAAGTATCCGCCGATCGTTAGGAGCCCCAGCCGTCCGGGATACAGGGAGACGAGTGCATCGTAATTCAGCGCCGATGCCGGCCTGAGTGAGGGGTTGCCGCGATCCACCCGCCGGGGACTTTCCTGGATGCGCTCTCGTGGCGAATACATCGGAAAATCAGGTCGAGACAGCGACCGGGTACGTGCGAGGCGAAGGTCGAGCCAATCGGTGAAGCGAAGGCGGACGTGGACGATCGGAAACCATTGTCCGAAGGACTGGGTGGAGCTCGTGTCCGACATGAAACCAACTTCGGTCCTGTCGTTGTCCGACACCCCCTTCTTCGCGTCGTAATCGGTGTTCGTATGCTCGTAGCGAACGCCGGGTAAGATCATCAGGTGCCTGCCGAGATTGATCTCGGCCATGCCGTATCCGGCCGTGATCTTCTCCGACATCTCGAAATCGGCGAGATCGGTGAATCGCGTCCGGAAGTATCGGCTGTTGATACGGTTGTAGACGTCGTCCATAAGCTCACGATCGAGGAACGCGTCGATGCCGTACTGCCCGTCGAGGAAGTTCGCCGCCTCGCGTTCGGGGTCGAGGAAACCTGTGATCGCCAGCCTGCCCTGCGTGGTGACGTCGAATTGCCGCTCGGCGAAAGCTTCTCTCAGAAAGCGATCGCCGTCTCCAAAGCCGAAGGGGAGGAACCATGCCGACGCGTCATTCGACCGCTTCTTATCCCGATACTTGCCTCCAAACTTGACGTAGCCCGTCAGGTGGCGGCCCACAGCCAGCGGGTATCTCAAATTCGCCCGTGCCCCGATCTCGCGCTCGAGCATATCGACGGATCTAAAGTCGCCGTCCTGGAGAAAGGTCTCCGAGAGACGGTTCTTGGCCGCCTGCGGAATGACCGACGGACCCGCCGTGATGACCAGTTCCGGCGTGAATGCCGCCACTTCGGAGAAGATGAAGGAATTGTCGTAGGGATGATCCTGCCTCGAGAGGGAGCGCGACAGGCTGATGTCGATGGTCGCGCGTCCGAGGGAGTGCTCGGCTTCAAGTGCGTTCGAGAGCACGTCGACGTTCACATCCCGGTCTCGAACGGTATACGAGACGTTTCGACCCACCAGCCCATATCCTTTCGTCCAGCGGCTTTCGTTCCGATTGAGGCGGCTAATGAAATTGCTGAGTTGAATTCGGCCGCCCGGCAGGCGGTAGTCGAGCACGAGACTCCCTCCGTACCGATTACGCGACTCGAAACGATCAGTCAGCGTAAGGCTGTTGATGTCGATTGGGCGGGGCTGCCCCGGCTCCACCTGTTTGGCCTGGCGAGTATAGCCGGCGTTAAATACGTCCGATCCGCGATCTGCACGCTCGATGTTCACCTGGGCCATGGCGCCCAGCCGATTTCCGAAGAAACGATTGCTCGCATTGATGCTCCCCTTGTAGGAGTCGTAGGTGGACTGCTGGTCGTTGTAGCCTGACTGGACGCGTACGTCGCTTCGAAAACCTTCGCGCGCATCCATGAGACGGAAATCGACCGTCCCACCGATCATGTCGGCGTCGCGATCGGGCGTCAGCGCCTTGGTCACTTCGATTCCGGCGAGCATGTCGGATGAAATCATGCTCAAGTCCGTGCTCCGGTCGTCAAAATCGGTCCCGGGAATTCTCTGCCCGTTGACCAGCACGTTGCTGAACTTCGGCGAGAGACCGCGAATGACCACCTTCTGCCCTTCTCCGGCATCGCGAACGATAGACACACCGGGCAGACGTCCTACCGATTCCGCCGCGTTGACGTCCGGCAGCTCCTGAATGCGCGCCGCCGAGACGACGTTGACGATGGTATTCGAGGCGAGCTGCTGATTGATGGCCGCAACCTGACCCTCGGCCTGGGCCAGGATCAAGACCTCGTGGCCCTCGACGACGTCTACCGAGAGCGTAACGTCCATAAGCACGGATTCTCCGGACGCCACCACGACCGGCACGTGGGCCGACTTGTAGCCAACATAGGAGACGAGGAGGACCTGATCCCCTTCGGGCACATTTGTGATCCGGTAGTTTCCATCTACGTCTGTTGCGGCCCCGAGGGCCGTACCCTGAACCCGCACCGAGGCGCCCGGGAGCGACAATCTTGTGTCCACGTCGGTAACGCGACCTGCGATGGTTCCCGGTGCCGAGCGCTTTTGCGGGCGCGGGGGCTCGACGGCCTTCACCGGAGGTCCCTTTACCACGATGAACTGTCCGCCGAGCGAGAGTTTTAGATGGAGACCGCTGCCACGCACCGTCTCCTGCATGGCGCCCAGCACGCTCAAACCGTCTACGGACAGGGAGATCTTCTCTTCGAGAGGTACGCGGTCGCGGCAAAACGCCACGCGGAATCCGCCCAGGGCAGCGACGTGTTCGAGTGCCCGGCGTCTGGATACTCCTTCGAGCTGCACCCTGACGATTCTATTCAGACCATCCGCATTGTGGCGGTAGACGGACGTCCGCCGGAATTCCTCCACCAGAGCCGCGTAGCTAAGCAGCGAATTGCCCTGCTCCACGGGCTCCTGCGCCTGGGCGGAAGCCGTCAGGACCGGTAAAATTCCGGCCACGAGGAGAAGCGCCGTGCAGCCAGTTTGCCGGCAGCGCTTCCATGTCCACATCAACAGGTCCATCCGGGGGGTGATGGCGTGAGGTGAGCTATTGCTCGTCGTCCGGGGCGGAAGACGGCATTCCTATCGATCTATTAGAAAAAATCACAGTCTCTCGATCACGAGTGTACTGCACGCCGGCTGACGCCGCAATCACACTCAGTATCTCGTCAATCGATTCGTTCCTGAACGATGCGGTGAGCCGCCAGTCGGAGATCATAGCGTCCTGGATCCGCACATCGACCGTATACCAGCGCTCGAGCTCAGCGGCAACATCTCCAAGACGGGTATCATCGAATACGAGACGTCCTTCCATCCAGGCAAGATGGCGATGCACGTCCGCCTTACTCTCCAGGCGATCGGCGCGCCGGCCGACAAGGCGGCCGAGCTGCTCGGCTGTGAGGACGACGCCTTCTGCGTCGGTCGATTCCAGGCTTTGGAGGGCGACTTTGCCGCGGCTGACCAAAACGTCCACCTTCTCCTCTCCTTCATAGGCGCGGACGTTGAAAGCCGTACCGAGGACCTGAACCACAGCGTCGGAGGCATGCACCACGAAGGGGCGAGCTGAATCCTCGGTGACCTCGAAGAAAGCCTCACCCTCCAGATACACTTCCCGCTTTCCATTCGTAAATGCATCCGGAAAGCGGATCTTGCTTGCCACGTTCAAGCGAACGAACGTTCCATCGCCCAGAGGAACGCGTGCGCGCTGGCCGGGCCGTGTGGCCACTTCGCGCATTTCGACGAACGCCTCGCTCCTGTCCTGGAGGAAGTGGGCGGCAAGCCAGCCGCCGGCCAGCACCAGGACAACCGCCGTCGCGACCATAACTCCACGGGTTCTCGATCGATTTCGGGAGCTGCGCCCGGCAAACGCCGGCCGATCGGGCAGGCTCTTGGGAGTGTGCATTTGACGCCGCAACGCCTGCCAGTCGTCTCGTACCGCGTCGAGTGTTATCGGAGAAGTATGGGCGCGGCTGCCTGCCACGTCCCAGATTCTGCGATGCTGCTCGACGAGGCTTCGATTGGTGGAGGACTCATCCATCCAGGCCTCAACCCGGCGCTGTTCGTGTGTCGTACAGTTGCCTGATAGATATCTGGTAATTGTCCTGGAAGTGGGTCTTCTCATGGCGAGGAATCGTGGTGATCGACTCTCATAAGACGACGACCAGTGCTCCGCTACCTATCCGCCGTTCAAAATTTTCCTGTCAGGCTTCTTTGCCACCCTAGAGGAGGTCGGCCAGGGCATGTCTGAGGGTACTCAATGCCTTCCCGATGTGGTGCTCGACGGTGCGCTCGGAGATCTCCATGATGTGCGCGATCTCGGTGCAGCTAAGGCCGTGCTCGCGGTGGAGGACGAAAGCCGTTCGTCTTCGCTCCGGCAGTGCGACGAGTGCACGCCCGTAGGCAGCCTGTAGGTCCGCATGCGCGAGACGATCTTCAACCTCAGCCTCGATGCCCCAGTCACGCCCATCCGTTCCGACTTCAACGTGGCGGTACTTTCGTTTCTGGTGATCCAGGACCCGATTGCGAACCGCCCGGAACAGATAGGGCCTCAGACCGAAATGGACCGTCCAGTTGGCTCGATGCTGCCAGATGTTCAGGAAAACTTCCTGCACCACCTCTCGTGCTCCATCTCCCGAGTGCAGGAACGTAGCCGCATATGCCACCAGCGGCGCATGATAGAAGTGAAACATCTCCTCGAAAGCGCGCTCGTCACCCGACCGAATTGCATCGATCCAGCTATGATCCCGCTGAATCTGAATATCGGGGGACATTCTATGCCCTGGGTGGTGGCTCTACGTACCCACAGTATAAGATTTCCGGCGGCCCACTGCGAAATCCCGCCGTGGATCGCTATCTAGAGGCTTCGGCGTAGTCAGCGGGCCGCCAGAGTGTACATTACCTGAAGGGGCGGCCAATTTGACCTGAATATGGACGGGCCGACGACTACTCTTTCGGACTACACATCCTCGAAGAAATCTACGACGCATGCAATACCATCGCTTCGCTCTTATCGCTTTTGTCGCCGCAACGGCGCTCCCCCTTCAGGCCCAGGAACAGGTCACGCTCGTGGCCGTGAAGGACAACACGCTTTATGAGAGCTCGTCAGGCGCATTCAGCAACGCGCTGGGAGATCATATATTTGCTGGAACCACGAACGGCGGAGCGATCAGGAGAGGTGTAATCGCATTCGATCTGAGTGCCATTCCGAGCGACGCTCATATCGAATCCGCATCGCTTCGTCTAAACATGTCCCGGGCGATCATTAGCGGAGCGGAGACAATAGTTCTTCATCGCCTTCTCGCCGACTGGGGCGAAGGAACATCTGATGCGAGAAATGAGCCACCTGCTGGTGAAGAAGGGGGCGGCACCTCTTCCACAACAGGCGACGCCACATGGATACATCGTTTCTTTAGTACCGAGACATGGCAGCACGCGGGCGGCGATTTTGAAGCTCCGAGCAGCGCGTCGGCTGTAGTCAATGCGAACGGCAACTACACCTGGGGTTCTACGGAATCGATGGTCGCGGATGTTCAGGGATGGGTCAACGATCCTCAAACTAACTTTGGATGGATACTTATTGGCGCCGAGGCGGCAGGTGGAACGGCCAAACGCTTCGACAGTCGCGAAAATCCAACGACGGCGAACCGGCCAACCTTGCAGATTACCTATTCGACTGGCGTGGCCGTCGAGAAAATCGTCTCACCGGCCCTCATGCTAGGTAACAATTACCCGGATCCCTTCAGGTCCACCTCGGTCGTTCCGTTCGAGCTTGATGCCCCGGCCCACGTGCAGATTCAAGTCTACGACGTGCTGGGAAGAACCGTCAAAACGCTCGTCGACCGGACGCTTTCGGCCGGTCCGCACGAAGTCGAAATCTCATCCGTCGGCATGACGAGCGGCCTATATGCCTATTGCTATCAGAGTTATGCCGGCCGCCAGTGCCGCACGATGGTCGTATCGCGGTAGGTCAAGCCGGCGCCTCACGTCTCCCCACTGGCAGATCGTCTTTGAAGAGGAGGGCGAACATCACGGTGACGAGCGTGGCGAAGGCCAGGGGGATGATCCAGAAGATCTGCCACTGGTCGAGGGAGCCGCCGGTCACGACGCCGTTGAAAATCCACCCAGCGACGAGGGTGCCGAGTCCCTGTCCCAATCCGTACGTCACCAGCACGAATAGTCCCTGCGCCTGGGCGCGAATGGTTCTATCGGCTCTCTTGTCGATGTAGATCTGTCCGGCCACATACACAAACCCGTAGCAGATCCCGTGGAGCAGGATGCCCACCATGATCATCCATGTCACCGCATTGGAGGCGCCGATGGCGAAAAGGCCGTAGCGAATCGCCCAGGCGGACATTCCGATGAGCAACACCCGCTTCACGCCCAACCGGATGAAAATCCATGGCATGGTGAGCAGAAAGACGACTTCCGACCACTGTCCGAACGTCATCTTGAAGGCGGGATCCGCGATGCCGGCCGACCTCACGAAGACCGGAACGTACGCATAATATGTGGCGAGCGGGATGCTCGTGAGTAGAAGGGCCAGGATGAAAACGGTGAACGATCGGGAGCCGAGATATTTGATGGCATCCAGACCGGCAATGTCGCGGAAAGACACCTTCTTTCCGGCGGCGGGAGGCGGAATGTTGGGCAGCGTGAAGCTGTACAACCCCATCAGGACTCCCGCAACTCCTGAGATGTACATCGGCATCGCCGTCCCGTCGGCATGCAGTACGCGGCTGACAAAGACGCCCGCACCGATCCAGCCCAGAGTGCCGAATACCCGGATCCAGGGAAACTTCTCCCGATCTTTCAGGCTGTGAAACGAGGTCGCCATGGCGAGCCCCACCGTAGGCATATAGCACAGCATGTGCAGGAAGAGCATCGTCAGGAAGAGCGGCGTGGAGACGAGCTCTCCCTCCGCGAAGAAGGGCGCGGCGAAAACGAAGACTCCACTCAGGAGGTGCATCACGCCGAGCACCTTCTGGATGGAGAAAAAGCGGTC
>DATKEJ010000485.1:0-13954 GCA_035512315.1 Rhodothermales bacterium
GGGGATGTTTCTTTTGAGGATGTTGATTTCGAGTACGACGAGGGTGTGCCGGTGCTGCGCGGCGTGTCGTTTGACGCGCCGGCGGGTAGTACGACGGCGCTTGTCGGGTCGAGCGGGTCCGGCACGAGTACTCTTGTAGGGCTGGTGATGGCATTCAACCGGCCAAACCAGGGCCGCGTGCTGATCGACGGTCGAGACCTGGCATCCATCCGAATGACTGAGTACAGGAAGGCGCTAGGCGTGGTGCTCCAGGAGAATTTTCTGTTCGACGGCACGGTGGCTGAGAATATCCGGTTCGCAAACCCGGCGGCTTCCATGGATGAGGTGCGGGAAGTCGCGAAGTTGGCGAACTGCGATGTGTTCGTCGAGGGTTTCCCGGATGGATATGACACGTTGGTCGGAGAGCGCGGCGTGAAACTGTCCGGCGGCCAGAGGCAGCGTGTGGCGATTGCCCGGGCACTCTTGGCCGACCCCAGCATCCTCGTGCTCGACGAGGCGACGTCGAGTCTTGACACGGAGAGTGAGGCGCTCATACAGGAGGGTTTGAGGCACCTGCGCGAGGGTCGGACGACGTTCGTCATCGCGCACCGGTTGTCGACGATTCGCAGCGCGGATCAGATTCTGGTGGTCGAGGGCGGAGAGATTGTCGAGCGCGGGAGTCATTTCGAGCTGATGACCGCCAATGGGCGGTATCGCGAGCTACATGATCGGCAGCACGCTTACGAGCAGAATCTTTTCGTCAATCCCGGTGAGGACCCAATCCCGGCGGAGAAGACTGACGCCTCGAACTGAGGATCACGCACGAACGAAAAGCGCGACGCGCCACAGTCCCCGATACGCGGAGTAACTGAGCTCGAGCCCAGCCTCCGCAGCGCACTGCTCGATCTTTGCGTGTGGGTGGATGAAGGCCTGGAATTCCGAGCGACCCAGCCGCAACAGTAAGTTTGCGACGCGTGTGCCCGCACGCATCCACCAGTTATCCCGCGGGAAGACGAGTCCGAGGCAGACGCGTGCGCGCTCCGCTGCCGGTCGGAGCAGTTCTACGAGATTGGGATAGCAGCAAACGACTCGATCCATGGTCACCAGATCGGCCGGTGGAATTCCGGGCGCGAGCTCGACGAAATCACCGTGCAGATAGGTGGTCACATTCTCATATCCTCTTCGCCGGGCCTCCTGCTCGGCGGCTGCCATGTAGGCGGGGGAGGCGTCGACGCTGGTGATTTGCGCCGCACCCTCCTCCGCGCAAGCGTGCTGGATGGCGCCCACGCCACCTCCGATGTCGAGCAAAGTCCGGTCCCGGATACCGATGCGTCGTAACTCGTCTAGGACCATCCTCGTCTGGGGTTTGGCGCCGGTCTTCTGGAATTTGGTCAGTTCCCGTTTCGCGACTTTGTCGTTGAACAGAGCCGCGATGCCAAGGCATTGCTTGCAGGGCATGATTATAGGAGTGAGGGGTTTATAAACCTGTCAGGTCTTTAGACCTGTCCGGACTCTAGACCTGACAGGTTTTTCCACAAAAGGTTATGTCCGCCCCGACAAAAGTGTCTATAGGTTGTTTCAATCGACCAACAGAGTCAATCCATGACGTCAAAAACCCGCCCGCTGAAGCACGGCCGCCTCTACCACGTCTACAACCGTGGAGTAAATCGCGAGATTCTTTTCAAGGAGGAACGCAATTACGCCCACTTTCTGAACCTAATTCAACGCCACATTCATCCTGTTGCGGACATCTACGCTTATTGTCTCCTACGCAACCACTTTCACCTCCTAATTCGAATTCGCATGGAGAACGAGATCCGCCGGTCGGCGCCCAAACCTCGCTGGCGAACCCCTCCAGCGCGGTTCTTCGGAAACTGCTTCAATGCGTATACGAAAGCGGTCAATGTCGCCTACAAGCGGACAGGCTGCCTCTTCGAGCGACCGTTCAAGCGAAAACTCGTTTCGGGCCCAGACTATTTCAGGCAACTCGTCGTCTACATCCATCGAAACCCCCAAAAGCACGGACTGGTCTCCGACTTCTCTCAATGGCCGTACTCGTCTTTCTGTCGTTTCTCGGAGGAGTCAGACCACATGCTTCAGCTCTCAACCGTCGTCAGTTCGTTCGGCGACCTGGGAGGATTCAGGGGCGCCCACTATAACGACTCGATGTTTCCGTCCGACCGGACTTTTGGAGACTTTGAATGACCGATCCTTCCCCGGGTGTTGGCCCGCCAACACGTAGGTTGTTGTGTCCCAGGCAGGAATCAAACCTCGAGGACCGCGGCGCCTTCTACCCGACCTTCGCGAAGATCATCCAACGCCCGATTCGCGGCCTCGAGCGGATACGGAGTTACTGTCGTCTTTACAGGAACCCGAGGCGCTACATCGAAGAAATCGATCCCGTCCTGTCGCGTCAGGTTGGCAACCGAAACGATCATCCGCTCTCCCCAGAGCGCCTCGTACTCGAACGACGGGATGTCAGACATATGGATTCCTGCGCAAACGACCCGTCCGCCCTTGCCTACGGCCCGCAGTGCTGCCGGGATAAGCGCCCCGACAGGAGCGAAAATGATCGCTGCGTCGAGATCCGTGTCGGGCCTTTCGTGCGAGCCTCCCGCCCAGACTGCCCCCATGCCGCGGGCGAAATCCATCCCTGCATCGTCTCCGGGTCGCACGAACGCGTAGACGTCCCGGCCTTGGAAAATTGCGACTTGCGCGACAATATGAGCCGCTGCGCCAAAGCCGTACAGACCAAGACTGGTTCCCTCACCCGCCATCCGCAAAGACCGGTATCCGATCAGGCCGGCGCAAAGAAGAGGCGCGGCGTGCAGATCGTCGTAGGAGTCAGGAATCGGAAGGCAAAATCGCGCGTCGGCCACTGCATACTCGGCGTACCCGCCGTTGAGCTGATATCCGGTAAACTTCGGATTGTCACAGAGATTCTCCCTGTCACTTAGGCAGTAACGGCATACGCCGCACGTTCCGCCCAACCAGGGGATGCCGACACGCTGACCGACTCGGACATCCTCCACGTCCGAGCCGATTTCGACGACCTCCCCGACGATCTGATGACCGAGGATGAGAGGGAGTGCCGGGCTCCGCAGGTCCCCGTCGACCACGTGCAGATCGGTCCTGCACACGCCGCAGACGCTCACTTTCACCAACACCTGGCCGGCACCCGGCCGGGGTTTTCGGACGTCCTGCTGTACAAGCGGCGAACCTTGCCGCTCCAGAATCATCGCTCGCATGGCGTCCTCCAAGCTACATCTCGCCCCTCCTCGCAAACCCCGCAATGTGCTCCGCAGCCCGAAACGCCAGCGCCATGATCGTCATGGTAGGTTGTCCACGACCCGACGTCACCATGCTCGAACCGTCGCAGATAAACAAATTGCGGACGTCGTGCGAGCGGTGGTACCGGTCAACTACCGACTCCTCCGGATCGTCCCCCATTCGACAAGTTCCAAGCAAGTGCACACCCAGCGTCTGCTCCCTGTACTCCGGGACCCAAACTTCCTCCGCACCGGCCGCTTCCAAGATCTCCCGCGATCGGTCGTTCAGGAAGTGCGCCGTCTTCATATCATCCACGTGATCCTTGTACGTCGTCCTCAGCGCCGGCCGCCCAAACTTGTCCTTAACCTCGGGATCGAGCGACACCGAGTTGGTTTCAACTGCCAGCGAGGTCGTGTGGCCCGCAAGCGTCATCGTGTAGTTGAAGTACCTGCCGAGTTTCCTCTTGTACTCGGATCCCCATGTGGGGGTGTCCTGCGGGAGTCCAGCCAATCCGAACCAGATCGGCGTGCCCGGCATGAGCCGCGCGTCGATCCCGCCCCCGCCGTAAAACCCTCGCTTCGGGTCGGATTCATAGAAATCGTGAATGATGCGGGTCACGGATGCACTCTTGTACTCGTTCAACGGATGCGAGAAGCGCCCGTGCGCCGCCGGCTGGCCGTTGAACATCAGGTACTTGCCGACCTTCCCACTCGAATTTCCCAATCCGTTTGGATGACGGGCCGACTCCGACATGAGCAGAAGCCTCGTCGTCTCAGCGCCATTCGCGCACACGACGACCGCCCTGGCCTCCTGTACGTCCTCGACTCCGTCCCGGTCCCAATACAGGATGCGCCTGACGCGCCCACCATCGTCCGTCTCGAGCTTATGGACCGTGCTCTCAGCCCGAATCTCGCAACGGCCCGTCGCCTCGGCCAGCGGAATCATCGCAGCGAGGGTCGAGCTTTTCGCTCCGACCTCGCAGCCGTACAGCATGCAGAAACCGCAGTGGATGCATCCCGGTCGACCGTTGTGAGGCTGGGAAAGAATCGCCATCGGCGCCGGCTGGGGATGCAGCCCCAGCTTCCGTGCCCCCTTCTCCAGCAAGGCGCCAGACGATTTGATCGGCAGTGGAGGCACAGGATAAGGCCTCGATCGCGGCGGATCGAAAGGACCCGGAGCACCCGACACTCCGATCTCCCAGTCCACTCGCGTGTAATACGGCTCCAACTCTTCGTACGTGATCGGCCAGTCCGCGAAACCCGTCCCTTCGATAGGCCCGAGCAGGCTTCTTTCCTGGAAGTCAACCGGTCGCAGGCGCCAGAAGTTGGCCGTGAAGTGGACACTGCTTCCACCCACAAGCCGTGCATAGAGCAGCGGAGGAGGGAAGTCCTGCGGCTCGGCATCCTCGTCGACCGACTGGCGAAATGTCTGCGGATGCTCACCGCGGTTGCCGCCCATCCACTCCTGATTCACAAAATGCGCCAACTCGTCGTGCCGGAAATCCGATGCCTTCAGGTACGGCCCCTGCTCGAACACCACGACGTTGAACCCCGCCTCGGCCAGCTCCTTGGCCATGATGCCACCGGCAGCCCCGGATCCCACGACCGCAAAATCGACCGGATCGTCGTATGCAAACCTTCGTCCCATCTCAATTCTCCTCGGAGTAATTGGCGTCATAGTATCCGAACGGCGACTGCCAGGCGTGCCGGTCGTCGAACCCGATGAGCTTCCAGCCCGTCCGGTCTCGATTGCCGCCGTAAGACGGGTGGGAAAACATGCCGACGAGCGTCAGGAAGCGGAAAAGACCGAAATACGGCTCGGACTCAATCGCTTTCATCACCGTCATCTGATCTGCAAACCCGAGTGAGGAGATATGGGACGTTCCAGGGAACAGCTCGGCCGTCTCTGTTTCTACCGCCGCGAGTCCCCCTCGAATCGGATCGACGAGGCCCGCATTGAACGACGCCAGCGAGCCGTCGATGAAGTTCACGACCCCGGCCTCGCGCGCGCCCGGCGTGCCGTCCGACGGGAAGATCTGGGATGCGATGGCCTCGAGATCAGCCGCCTCCTCTTCAGTGAGAACCTTCAGTGAAGGGTCGGCTTCCTTTTCCCTCCAGGTGGCCTCCGCCGCCTTGAGAAGTGAAGGAAAACTCATCGTAATCCATGCGGCTCCGAGCACCGTCCCCGACTGAGCGAGAAAGGCCCTCCGAGACGAATCGGTTTCTTTCATGACATGATGTTTGGATGGATGGATCGGATCAAGTCTGTAAATCCCCGCCTGCCCAGGGATGACGACGGCAGTCAGCATCTTCACTGTGGAAACCTCCGTGCCCTTCGCCGCACTAATCGAGCCGCACGAACCGGTGGAAACCGACACGATCGTCTGTCTCCATACGAGCAATGTAAACGCCAGGTGACAGTGCGGTCGCAGAAATTGGCACAACGTGGGTTCCCGCCGAACGGAAAGCGTCGATCAGCACGCCCGCAATTCTTCCGCGCACGTCGTAAAGCGTCACGGTAACCCGTCCCGGTGCGGTCATTTCAACCCGCAGATGGCCGTCGGATGAGATCGGATTCGGATAAATGGAAAGCATAAGTTTTCGTGGCGCGACGCGCTCCGGTTCGGATGCGGACCCCGTGGAGCCTTTCGGAAGCGCGACCACCCACAGCGATGGCGCCTCCTCGACAGAGAAGGCCGTTTCGATCACGTACAAGTCCGACCCGACCAGAATGGCGTCGATCGGGCTTCGGAAACCGCGAACGATCTGCGTTGAAGTCATGGAGTAAGTCGAGTCCGCCAGGTCCATCGTCAACTCGAGGTGCAACAGATCCTGCCCCTCGTCACGCATCCGGCCTAGCAGTGGACTGTCGGCGCCCGACCCGCTGAGGACGAAACCGTCCCCGGCGAACGGCTCCGCGAGCGCTCGCGCCGTATCAAAGGCCAATCCGAGCCCCGAACGGTGCGCCGTGAATGAACGCATCGACAGGCCCCACTCGCTTGCATCGACGAGCACGCCCGTCTCCAGATCGCGGAAGAGGTCTGCGTCTGGACCCAGATTGGTTACCCCCGGCTCGAATGCCTGGTTTGCAGGCGGGTATCCCGGATCGTCGGAGAAAATCGCCTCCGCACCCGGCCCGATCAGCGGGTCGTCAAGAGGTTCGTACCCTGGATGCTGCTGAGGCGTCTCATTGCCACCGATTACCCACGGAAAGCCATAGTGCTTGCCTTCCCTGATCCAGTTCAGTTCGTCAGGGTCATCCCGATGCCCTGCGTCATCGACCGCAAACAGGCGCCCCTCGGGTCCCCAGGCGAGATCGACGGCATTCCGGACTCCCCGCCCGAAAATCCAGCCGGCGGCTGCCAGTGCCTGTTCATCGCCGGGGATCACCATGTCAACCGAGTCTGCGGGAATGCGCAGCACGACGGCGGTCAGCGGGGCCTCGCGGAGATCCGGAAACGCCCCTTCGTTCGCCTGAACCTCCCCGTGATCCGTACGGGAGCCCGAACTGATATACAGATGCCGCCCGTCGGGACTCACCGCCAATCCGGTCATCAAATGATCGAACTGGTTGCCCGCGAGCGGGTACCGATCGGTGGTCGCAACGGTCTCCCAGTCATGCGGAACACCGCCGTCAAGAACGGCACGACGGACGACTCCGGCGGTCGTGTTTCCAGAAAGGTCGTTCCCCAGCAGGAACAGCCGGCCGCCGCTTCCGGTCGCCAATCCGCGCGGCATGGGAACGCCATGGTCGGCGTGCGTGGCGACGCGGTCCAGTTCCCCAGTCGCTCTCACGAGCCGATGGATGTCGCCCGAGTGTGTCAACATCAGGAGATCGCCTGACAATGGATCGTGGTCGACCCGGATCGCATCGAACGGCACGCCCGTTACTTTGTGTACTGAGACGTCGTCCCTGGCGGAGACAGGATTCGAAATGGTCGGGTCGCTTCGCGGCTGACCGGGGAACCGGAGCGCCCAGAGATTTGCAGGCGGGCCGAAACGCATCTCCATCACGAACAGCGTCGTGTCGACGAGCACGGCATCGACCGGCATTTCGAAACCCTCCACGATCCGAGTCGTCTCGACTTCGAACGTGCGTTCGATGGCGTCGTAGCTGAGGTCGAGGTGGACGAGCGCTTCTCCGACCTCCGCGAAGGGGGAGAAAAGTTCGTTGTCGTTGCCGGTCCATCCGAGGACGAATCCATCCCTCTCGTACGGCGCCCCCAGCCTGCCGGCCCGATCGAAAGTGAGTCCGAGCGGTGACATGTGCGGGGTGAAGGTACCGGCGCGAGTGCCAATTTGGGATGCGTCCTCTATCGCACCTGTGTCCGGATTCCGAAGCCGCGCGAGATCCGGCCCGTCGTTTGGCACGGGGTCGGTGAAGGTGACTCCTTCGGGGCGTGCTGGGAATGTGGGGTCATTGCCGAACAGCCCAAGTTGGGCTGCCCCACTCGCGGGATTGATGAGTGCATCGGAAGCCGGGTCGTACCCGACGAACTGCTGCGGCGTGTCGTGCGTGCCCATGCGCCATGGAAAACCGTAGTGCCGGGCCTTTCGCAGCCAGTTGAGCTCATCTTCGTCGTCTCTATCCCCGGAATTCCCTACGCCGAAGAGCTGGTCGTCTGCATCGAACGCCATATCGAATTGGTTTCGGACTCCATCGGCGAACAGAAATCCTCCCTCCTCCAGGAACGACACGTCGTTTTCCAGCTCGATGCCGGATGCGCCCGCGGGAAGTCTGAGAATGGCGGACGTAATGGGTGTCTCGCGTTCGCCCGGAAACGCGCCGCGGTTATCCTGCACTTCGCCGTGGTCGGTTCTGGACCCGCTGTTTACGTACAGATAATTGCCGCGTGGATCGACGACTGCGGCATTCATGAGGTGATTGAAGTTCGTCGACAGCGGGTATGGTTTTGTGGTCGCGACGGTCTCCCAGGAGGCGGGAACGACATCGTTGGGCGGGATTGTTCCGCGCACGATGATGCCCGTGGTCGTCTTATCCTGCCGGTCATTGCCGACCAGGAAGAACCGGCCGTCGGGTGTAAGTGCGGCGCCCTGCGGTAACCCGACGCCGTGATCGCTCGCTTGGGCTACCAGGGTCATCTCGCCGGAGTCGGGGTCAACGGTCCAGATTCCGCCGTCTCGCGTGATGATGTACAGCAGTCCGGTCGGTTCGTAGTACCCGATTCGGATTCCATTTCCGGGAATGACGCGGACGAGGCTGATTTGCACGTGGGGATCGAGCGCGACCGGCTGGGCTTTGGCAGGCTGCGGCGCTGCGAAAACGGTCAGCCACAGCAGGAAGGTAACGGTAACGGGCCGACAGATATATCCGTTATTGCAACCGCTTGCCGTCATTCTCTCTTCTCCCTCCGACGTCTCAGTGATATTCGGCAATCGGATCTCCGAGTACGGCCGGATCGGCGGTGATGCCGAGGCCGGGTCGCGAAGGCGCCGCCAGCCTGCCGTTCACGCGTTTCGGAGCATCCGGCGCCACGCTTTTCGTCACGTAGCTGTTGAAGTCTGTGGCCGTGAACAGATGACGCGGCGGTGTACTGTGCGCCAGGTGGGCGATGGCCGCCGTGGTGACGTCGCCGCCCCAGCTATCCTCGATCGTCAATCCAATGCCGGCCGCGACACAGAGGTCGCGCGCGAGGCGCGCTTTCGTCAGTCCACCGAATTTCGAGATCTTGATGTTCACGACGTCCATCGCTCGATCGGCGATCGCGCGCACGAGAACGTCCATTCCATCGATGGATTCGTCGAGTACGAACGGGTGATCCGTACTCCGTCGCACGCTGACGCACTCTTCGTAGCCGAGACACGGCTGTTCTATGTAGACGTCGACGTCGGCGACCCCTCGTACGACGCGCATGGCCTCGTGAGGAAGCCATCCCGTATTGGCGTCGGCTATCAGCACGTCTCCCTTCTGCATGCGTTGCGAGACGGCCCGTATCCTCTCGATGTCGGTCTCCGGGTCTCCACCGGCTTTCAGCTGAAAGCGCCGGTAACCCTCCGCACGGTATCCGGCAACGTTGTCTGCCATGGCTTCGGGCGTGTCCTGCGAGATCGCTCTGTACAGGTGGAAATCATCTCCGTAACGGCCGCCGAGGAGTTCGGCAAGGGGCTGACCGGTGGCCTGGCCAAAAATGTCCCAGCAGGCCATGTCGATGGGGGACTTGGCATAAGGATGACCCTTCAGTGCCCGATCCATCAGCGAGTTCAGCGGTCCGAGACGCGTCGGGTCTGCGCCGATCAGGTGCGGCGCCAGTTCAGCGATCGCGGTACGAGCGCCCTCCGCGTAGGCGGGGAGGTAAAAAGGCCCGAGCGGGCAGACCTCACCGAAGCCCGTCAGACCGTCGTCGGTCTCGATTGCGACGACCGTCGAGTCGAACACTTCGACGAACTTGCCTTCCGACCATCGATACGCGCCCTCGTGCACCGGCAGATCGACCTGGAAGACCTTGATACCCGTGATGCGCATGCCAATATTCGTGATGAAAGGTCGACGATAGGACCCTGTGAGCAACCGAAGCAAATTAGTATCGTTGGAATCGCGATTTTAGATTTTCTCGGCCCAGAGCGGGCGGGCATCATTCAGGAGTTGTATGGGACGCGCCATCAGGCTGATCGGTATTCCGATGGATCTCGGGCAGGACCTCCGCGGGGTCGACATGGGGCCGTCTGCTTTGCGGTACGCCGGACTAGCAGAGCGTCTCGAGCGTCTTGGGCACTCAGTTGAGGACACGGGCAATATCGGCGTGGCCGTGCGCGGATCACTTCGACGCGCTGAATCAGGGCTCACCTACCTCCCTGAGATCGCTCAGATATGCTCGAGGGCATACGAAGCCGGAAGGCAGGCCATCGCCGACGGTTGCCTTCCGATCTTCATCGGCGGCGACCACTCAATTTCGGTCGGGACGGTCGGAGGCGTGACGCATGAAGGCAAGGTGGGCGTCCTCTGGGTCGACGCGCATGGTGATTTCAATACACCCGAGACGTCGCCCAGCGGGAACGTCCACGGCATGCCGCTCGCCGCTCTTCTGGGTCACGGAGTTTCCGAAATCGTCGACGTGGGCCGTAAGGGTCCAAAGCTCGACCCTGAAGACGTAATGATGGTCGGAATCCGCAGTCTCGATCCGACAGAGAGAGAAATGATTCGGGACGACAAGGTGGGCATTTACACCATGCGCGAGATCGACGAGCGGGGGATTGCACAGGTCGCCCACGAAGTTCTCCGCCGTTTGAATCACACGGATCGACTTCACGTCAGTCTCGACATGGATTGCCTCGACCCCATGTTCGCACCGGGCGTTGGAACCCCGGTACAGGGCGGCCTTACGACGCGTGAGGCGCATCTGCTCATGGAGATTCTGGCCGATGACGGTCGAGTCGGTTCGGTTGACATCGTCGAAATCAATCCGATTCTGGATGAGAAGAACAGGACATCGCAAATGGCCGCCGGCCTCCTGACCTCGCTTCTCGGAAAGTCGATTCTGTAAGCGCCGGTAATGCCCATCATCCCACTTCTCCTTTACGCAGCAGCCCTTTTTGCGCCTGCGCCCGCTCAATTCGACGGTCCGCGGCCCGGAGTTGACGTCATTCGCTACGAGTTCCACCTGACGCTCTCCGACCACTCGAACATCGTGGACGGGATGGCGAAGGTCACGGTGCGCTTCACCGATCAGCCTGAGGCCTTCTACCTCGACCTCGTGTCTAGGAAGACGGGCGATGTCGGAATGGAGGTCGCCTCCGTCACGCTGAACGACGTGCCGATCCGATTCGAACACGAGGCAGACAAGCTCTGGATCCACCTGACCGACGACCGCGTCGACAGCGTCGCGACGTTCGGGATCGTCTATCGCGGCGTGCCGGCAGATGGCCTCATCATTTCCCGGAACAGGTTCGGGGACCGCACCTTTTTCGCCGACAACTGGCCGAATCGCGCGCGCCACTGGATCCCAACCGTCGATCATCCCGCCGATAAGGCCTTTGTCGACTTCGTGGTTACGGCGCCCGATCAGTACCAGGTCGTATCTAACGGCAGGCTGCTCGAGGAGACCGACGTGCTGCCCGGGCTTCGCGTTTCCCACTGGAGCACGACCCAGGTACTGCCCACGAAGATCATGGTGATCGGAGTGGCCCGCTTTGCGGTGCAACATCTCGATCGCGTCAACGGGGTGCCGCTGCAGACGTGGGTATATCCGCAGGCGCGGGATGAGGGTTTCTACGACTTCGCCGTGGCAGAGCAGGCGCTGCGATACTTCATCCAGGTTCTTGGTCCGTATCCCTTTTCCAAACTTGCCAACGTCCAGTCGACGACGCGCTACGGCGGGATGGAGAATGCGAGCGCCATCTTCTACAATGAGAGCAGCGTTACGGGAACACGCAGGCAGGAGTCAACCGTAGCTCACGAGATCGCTCATCAGTGGTTCGGCAACTCGGCATCCGAGAGCGACTGGCACGACGTCTGGCTTAGCGAAGGATTTGCGACGTATCTCGCACATCTCTACTTCGAGCACTACTACGGAAGCCGCCTTCTGGCTGAGCGAATGGCAGCCGATCGGGAGACCGTCATTGCGTTCGCCAAAGCCAATCCGATGTCATCTGTCGTCGACACGACCATCACAGACCCAAATCGGGTGCTGAATGCAAACAGCTACGAAAAGGGCGGGTGGACGCTCCACATGCTGCGTGCACTGCTGGGCGACGAGGTCTTCTGGGAGGCCCTGAACACGTATTACGACACATACCGGTTCGGAAACGCTACTACCGCGGAGTTTCGCGAAGTGGTGGAATCGGTCTCGGGGATCGATCTCGGCTGGTTCTTCGAGCAGTGGATCTATCGGCCCGGAGTGCCGGAGCTCGACCTCGCGTGGCGTTACGAGGCCCGGACCGGTGAAGTTGTCGCGGATGTGAGGCAGCGCCAGCCACTCGCGTATCAGCTCATGCTGGAACTGGCCGTCGAGACAGGGTCGCAGAAGGTCTTGCGGTCGATCAACGTCTCCGAGAGGCAGCAGTCCGTCCGAATCAGGGTGCCCGGCGAACCGACCGCGATCCGGTTCGATCCGAATGTGAAGCTGTTGGCTCGGATCGAGGCGCGGTGAAAGCAACTGACTGTCCCCCTCTTCGGGGGGGGGCGGCTGAGCACGGCAGCTGAATTGTCCGGCACGAACGTCAGGGGGGTGCTCAGCCGGGGGTGGTCACGAGCGGCCGCACGTCGTTCACGGGCGATACCGAATCCGCGACAACCGTGCATCCGGATTCGGCGACGACCATTTCGTTCCGTATTCCAGGACATACAGCGATCCGTCACGTGCGAAGAGCATGTCCATCGGCCGGATGAACTCCATCGCCGGCACGAAATCCTCGACTCGAAGCAGGTCACCGGATTCGTCAAACGTGACCGTCTTGATCCAGTAGCGCATCCAGTCGTAGATGAAGAGCTTCCCGTCGTAGAAATCCGGGAAACGGTGCGGCGCGTCGCTGAAAAGCCCTGAGTAGAAGACGGGCCCGGCCATTGACGTTCGCCCGCCCGCACCCATCATCGGAAATTCAGGAGATTCTGCGTAGGGGTACCAGATCATGGCGGGCTGAGCGGGAGGCAGCTCGCGCGCGCCCTTGTTCAAACGCGACATGTTCACCGGTGCCGCGGGGTCGAACGGCTCGCCGGCGCGCTCCGTTGCGAAATCGAACGCGTGATACGGCTCATTGTCGGCGATGAAGTAGGGCCATCCAAAGTTGCCGGCGGCGCGCGCCTGGTTGATCTCGTCGTAACCGCGCGGCCCGCGAAGGGAATCGTCCTCGTTGGCGTCGGGACCCACCTCGCCCCAGTAAAGGTACCCGGTCTTCGAATCAATCGAAATCCTGAACGGGTTGCGGTTTCCCATAGTGTAAATCTCAGCTAGCCCGATCGAGCCGTCAACGGGGAAGAGGTTGCCGTCCGGGATTGAGTAACCGCCATCCGGCTCCGGACGAATCCTTAGGATCTTTCCTCTCAGATCCTTCGTGTCGGCCGCGGAACGCTGGGCATTCCAATGCTCCTGCCCCGGCCGCTCGTCGATGGGCGCCCGCCCGTCGGACTGAAATGGGTTCGTATTGTCGCCGACCGAGATGAAAAGGTTGCCGGCAGGGTCGAATGCCAGCGATCCGCCCGAATGGCAGCATCCTCGCTCGAGCGGGATCGACACCAGCATTTCTTCCGACGAGAGATCGACTCGATCGTCGATCAGCCTGAATCGGGATACGTACTGCTCCGGCTTTTCAGGTCTTGAGTAAAACAAGTAAATCCAATTATTTACATTGAATCCAGGATCCAGCGCGAGACCCAGGAGACCGTCCTCTGCCGTCGCGTCGACGTCAATCACGCCCACGGTGTCGACGGCGGAGGATGTGGGATCGACGATGAGAATTTCCCCGCGACGCTGGGCGTAAATAATCCGGCCGTCGGGAAGTTCATCCAATTCCATCGGTTCGTTCAGGCTGTCGAGAAGGACCTCCTTGCTGAACGAGCCCTCGGGCGGCAGTCCCGGAACACGATCTCCGAGCCCCATGGCGTACTGAAGACCGCCGAGCGCATGCTTTACGAAGGCATCTTCCGAATACGACTCCGACGTATGACCGAGCGCGGTGTAAAATGCCCGGCCGCCGTCGAAGGCATGATACCAGGAGAGCGGATGAAACTCAGCGCGAACTGTATCCAGGTA
>DATKEJ010000486.1:0-11745 GCA_035512315.1 Rhodothermales bacterium
CGCTGGCTGTAATGGGGGCCGAAGTCATCCTGCATCCGTCGCTCACCAACACCGTCGATCGTGACGTGGAACTGACGATTGCCCGCGCAACGGCGGTCATGAATCAATGCTATGTTTTTGATATTAATGGAGTTGGAGATGGGGGAGTCGGTAAATCAATCGGGTGCGGTCCGGAGGGCTCCATCGTTCACCAGGCCGGCGATGACGAAGAATTGATTCCAATCGAGATCGACCTCGACCGTGTTCGGCGCAGTCGCATCCACGGAATCATGCGCTTGGGACAGGTGCTGAAGAGCTTTCGCGACCGATCCGTCGAATTTTCAGTCTATGAGCCTGGCGCGCGACATCCTTATCTCGATGAGCTCGGACCGCTGGAATTGCCTACACGAAACGACCGCGCTGAGGTCTCACCAAACGTGCCGGACGTGGATGCTGTCGTGAGCAAGCCGACGAGTGTCGTGCCACCGCGCTGAGTTGAACAAAGAAAGGGGTTAAATCATGCCTATTGAGACAACGGGAATCGAAACTGCCAGGACATTCAACCTGAGCCGCTACTACAATGCCTCTCAGCTCCGCATCGACACGTGGAACCGCCTGAAGCATACTACGAAGCGATTGGGTGATCAACAGAAGACCGGTGGGGACGTCTCATCCCTGCGAAAGGTCGTAGCAGAGCTCTTCACCATCGTGGCGCCGATTGAGAGCTACTGGGCGTTTCCCGGCAAGGACATACTGAACCAGTTTGAGGAGCTGTTTGAGCAGAAGGAATACGGTCCACTCTCGAGCGCGGTCGGGCACGTCGTTCGCCAACTGGTCAGCGAGTCCTATCGCAACAGACCCGGCGTCGGACAGGCCGAGGGCCTCGAGAAGATCGCCGGTCGAAGGCTGCCCGGTCCAGGCGAGCGAATCAGCAGCGCGGCAGACCTCCACTACTTCGAGGTGCTTTTCGTGGATAACCTCTCACTGGACGAGGAGCGAGCGCTCCGAAGGCGGATGCGGGAGATCGGTGACCCCGACGACAATTTTGTCTACGACATTGTCGTCGTCAACAGTTTTGAGGATGCGCTCATTGCCATCATGCTCAACCACAACATCCAGAGCTGCGTCATCCGCCACAATGTTCCGTTCAAATCGAAGAATCGCCTCGAGACGCTTCAGCAGTATGTAACCGAGATCGAGGCGTCCGGCTTTGATCCAAATAGCGAGGTCGACCTCGGTCCCGCTCTGGGACGGTTGATCAGACGACTGCGGCCTGAGCTCGATCTCTATCTGGTCAGCGACGCCGGGGTCGAGGAAGCCGCTAGCGAAGGACACCAGACCTTCCGGCGCGTGTTCTACCGCCAGGAAGACTATCTGGAGTTGCACTTGAGCATTCGACGCGGCATCCAGGAGCGCTTCGAAACGCCCTTCTTCTCGGCTCTAAGAGAGTACAGCCAACGGCCAACCGGCGTCTTCCACGCGATGCCGGTTTCGCGTGGCAACTCGGTCTTCAAGTCCCACTGGATCCAGGACATGGGCCGGTTTTACGGCCGCAATATCTTCCTGGCCGAAACGTCGGCCACCACCGGCGGTCTCGACTCCCTCCTGCAGCCCACCGGAGCCTTGAAGAAGGCTCGTGTGAGCGCCGCCCGCGCGTTCGGGTCGCAACAGACCTTCTTCGTCACCAACGGCACTTCGACATCGAACAAGATCGTCCTGCAAGCCCTCGTGCGGCCGGGCGACACGGTTCTGATCGACCGCGACTGTCACAAGTCCCATCACTACGGCCTCGTTTTATCTGGTGCGCTGCCCGTCTACCTGGACTCCTACCCCGTCGCAGCCTATTCCATGTACGGGGCGGTACCGCTTCGAGACATCAAGCGGACGCTGCTCGAGCTGAAGCGGGCCGGACGGCTGGACCGGGTGAAGATGCTCCTGCTGACCAACTGCACGTTCGACGGCATCGTGTATAACGTCGAGCGGGTCATGGAGGAAGTCCTGGCCATCAAGCCCGACATGATTTTTCTCTGGGATGAGGCGTGGTTCGGCTTCGCCCACTTCACGGCGACCTATCGCCGACGAACGGCTATGGCGACCGCCGCCTGCTTGCACGAACGATATCAAAGCGGGGATTATCGTGCGCGTTATGCCGACTACAAGAAGAACTTCGACAAGCTCGACCCGGACGACGATGCAACGTGGCTGGACCAGCAATTGCTGCCGGATCCGGATCGCGTGAAGATTCGCGTGTACTCCACCCAGTCGACGCACAAGAAGCTTTCCTCGCTACGGCAGGGCGCCATGATTCATGTCTATGACGAGGAGTTCAAGCGGAAGGTCGAAGACACCTTCAACGAGGCGTACATGACCCACACGTCCACCTCACCCAACTATCAGATTCTGGCGTCTCTCGACATCGCCCGGCGTCAGGCTGAGCTTGAAGGTTTCGAACTCGTGCAGAAGAGCATCGAAATGGCGATGACGCTGCGCGCCAAGATATCCGACCATCCCTTGCTGAAGAGATACTTCGAGGTGCTGACCATCAAGGACCTGATTCCGCAGGCTTATCGGTCCTCGGGTCTGGAGTTCTACTACGACCCGGCGGAAGGCTGGAGCCGCATGGAAGAAGCGTGGCGGACGGATGAGTTTGTGCTCGATCCCACGCACATCACGCTGGCTGTGGGCAAGACGGGGATTGACGGTGATACCTTCAAAAACCGCTACCTCATGGATCAGTTCGGGATTCAGGTCAACAAGACCAGCCGCAATTCGGTCCTGTTCATGACGAATGTAGGGACGACGCGCAGCTCGGTCGCGTATTTGATCAGCGTCTTACTCAAGATTGCGGAGCAGCTCCGGAAGGAGGAGCGCTCGTTGAATCCGACAGAGGCGAAGCTCCGCGACCAGCGCATCGTATCGCTCACCGAGAACCTGCCTCCGCTTCCCGACTTCAGCCGATTCCACGCGGCCTTTCGTCCCCATCCCGGCACGCAGGAAGGGGATTCGCGCGCTGCCTTTTTCATGGCCTATGACGAAGCGGCTTGCGAATTCCTCAAGATGGACGGCACGATCTCCGAAGCCATGGAGGCCGGCCGTGAGGTCGTATCCGCAACATTCATCATCCCTTACCCACCGGGCTTTCCGATTCTGGTTCCTGGACAGGTCATCAGCGAGGAAATCTTGACCTTCATGCATGCGCTCGACGTCAAGGAGATCCACGGCTATCGACCCGAACTGGGGCTTCGCGTGTTCACCGAAGAGGCGATGAAGGCCGCCGCCCGCAAGCGCACACACGAGGAGGAGCGTGGTGACGGGAAGGCCGCGTCCGCCGAACCCGTGTTGGCCCCTCCTTGGAAGAGCGAAAACAAGGCAACCCGCACACCTGACATTAACTGAAACATTTCTAATCTCTGATGACCTCCAAGCCCCTCCGCGGCGTCTCCGACATTCGCCGTTTCTTTCATCGCAATGAAACACCGGTCTACTTTGTCAGCGCGACGAACTTCAACTTGCTCGGGGCCGACGAATGGGTGAGGGGGCTCAAGTTTATCAACTATATCGATTGCTTCGACAAGCAGCATCCGAACGTTTTCGTCCCGCGCGAGATGCCGCACGACACGTTCGAGAGCATTGAAGACATCAATCATTATCTGCTCGAACACAAGGACGTGGCCGATTACATCAAGCGCCGCGGGTCCGGAGGCAAGGTGCTCTTCCTCATGTTTGACGAGCAGACGGAAGGGCTGGCGCAAGACCTGGGTCTGCAAGTCTGCTTTCCACCGGCCAAGCTTCGCCAGTATCTCGATGACAAAGTGACGACGACTCGCGTAGCTGATAGGGCGGGTGTACCGAGCGTCCCAAACGTCCTGGCCAACGTGGACAGTTACGAGACCTTGCGTCGCGTTTCGGCGCCTTTGGGTAAAGACCTCGTCATACAAACGCCCTTCGGCGACTCGGGTCACACCACCTTTTTCATATCCGACGAGGCCGGCTGGAACAAGCACGCGGAGGAGATCGCGAAGGAATCTGAAGTAAAGGTGATGAAGCGCATCCGGTGCCGCGGTTCGGCAATTGAGGCTTGCGTGACGCGGCAGGGCACCATCGTGGCGCCGCTTATGACCGAGCTGGTGGGCTTCAAGGATCTCACGCCGTACAAGGGGGGCTGGTGCGGAAACGAGATCTTTGCCGATGCATTTACTCCCGACATTCGCGACCAGGCGCGCGAGTACACGCAGGCGATGGGTAATCAGCTCAGGGAGGAAGGGTACAGAGGCTACTTTGAGCTCGACTTTCTGATCGACGAGGACAGCGGGAAGCTCTATCTGGGCGAGCTCAACCCTCGGATTACGGGGGCAAGCTCCATAACCAACCACGCCGTCTTCGCACTGGCCGATGCGCCCTTGTTCATGTTTCACTTGTTGGAGTGGTTCGACGTCGACTACGAGCTCGACGTTGCGGAAATCAACCGGCGCTGGGCCGAGCCGGAGAACATTGACACCTGGAGCCAGCTCGTGATAAAGCATACGGAAGACACCGTGGACGTCATCACGGACGCGCCGCCGACCGGCATCTGGAGCATGAACGCCGACGGAAATGTCCATTTCTCCCGCTTCGACACGCATCGCCGGGCGGTGGAAAGCGAGTCGGAGGCCTTCTTTCTCCGCATCGCAGGGGTGGGGGACTATCAGTATGAGGGCGCAGATCTGGGCATACTCGTCACGCGCGGGCGCTTGATGACCGATGACTTCCAACTGAATGAAAGGGCGCGGGCGTGGATCCACGGCCTCAAGGGGCAGTTTGAGACAGCCAAGACCTTGGCAGTCGAGCAAGTACCCGCCGAACTAGGCGCCTTCAAGATGCTATAGCGCGGATGGAACTGCGTTTCATGTCGATATCGGAGGCGAAGCCTGGCCCCAAGTGGCAGGCGACATTTGAACGTCTCTGGCCGGCGTACAGGCGGTGGTTTCTCTCGGAGGGCCCTCGGGCGCGGCCCGGATACCAGACCTCGCAGAAGAAGCTTCGCCAGTATATGCCCGAGCTGGCGCCGGTTTACGAATCACTCGTCGATCTGGCGGGTGGGGGCGATCTCGAAGCACGTTTCCTGAGCCTCTATTGCCCGCCGCCGTATCTGGCGGGATGCTCGCAGGCCGTCTGGTCGCGTGAACGCCCCGTGCTGGTCCGCAACTACGATTACAGTCCGCGCCTCTTCGAAGGCCGCCTGCTCCATACCTGCTGGCGGCGACCCGTGATTGCGATGGTCGACTGCCTCTGGGGCGCGCTCGACGGGATCAACGACGCGGGACTCTCGGCTTCCCTGTCTTTCGGGGGCAACAAGACTGTTGGAACCGGCTTTGGGGTCCCGCTCATCCTGCGTTATATCCTGGAAACGTGTGACGATGCGGAGTCGGCTGCCGAAGTCTTGAAGCGGGTCCCGACGCATATGCATTACAACATTACGGTAGTGGACCGGAAAGGCGCGTTTTTCACGGCGCACGTTTCTCCGGATCGGCCGGCGATCATAAGGGACGAACCCGTCAGCACGAATCACCAGGAGCGGATCGAGTGGGACGACTATGCCCGGGCGACCACGACGGTCGAGCGCAAGAAGCATCTGGAGCAGCGGAGGGCCGATCCGGAGGAAACGGAGCAGTCATTCATCGACCGGTTTCTCGAGGCGCCTCTTTACAGCACCAAGTTCGAAAGAGCGTTCGGGACTCTGTACACGGCGGCGTATTACCCTCAGAGCCTTGAAGTCGAATACCGCTGGCCAGGCCGGAGCTTGCGTCAGACGATTGACGGCTTCAAAGAGGGGAGGATGGTTGTGAGGTTGAAACGGGAGAGAGAAACGCTAAACGAGAAACGAGAAACGCTAAACTAGAACGCTAAACGAGAAACGAGAAACGCTAAACGACCCTCTTCCGTAGGGGCAGGCCAAAGCCCAACGACCCCGCCATCGCTTGATCCGGCCATAGCAGCGTCGGCCTGCCCGAAGGACCACTTTGGCGGCTCGTGTGTCTTGATTTTCTCACACAGAGCCACAAAGACCAGAAAGGACACAAAGATTTGCTGGGGAGATAATCTGCCGCTTTAGGTTTGGAGGACCTTCCTGCCTGAACTTGGGCGCAAGCAGACTCACGCCGAGGCGCGTAGCTGGATATTTTTTCGCAAAGCCGCAAAGACGCGAAGTGAGGGAGGCGGGCGGCCGTACCGAACTTCGAACAATTTCATTTTTCATTTTTCATTTTTCAATTATCATTGCATTCTTGGCCCAAGTGGCGGAATTGGTAGACGCGCTACGTTCAGGGCGTAGTGGCCTTACGGTCGTGGAGGTTCGAGTCCTCTCTTGGGCACTAGAGGTATTTTATAAGCCGTTAAGTTTAAGTGCTTGGCGGCTTTTGTTTTGGGGCCAGGTGCAACATAGGTACGGTGTCCGTCCATGATATTCGGATCCTCATATCGCTCCTCCAACTCTGACAGTGGACCTCTACGCTTCTTCTCGCTTGTGTAGGGGTAAGCTGCCTCCGAAAGACCTCTTTCTCTTCGTCTTTGAATTCGCTTACCCGCTTGATGATTAGCTCCTCGTTGTCGAGTTCGTAGTTCTAACCGAACCCTTGGAAGCTCAGCACCTCTACTCGAAAGGATGTTTCACCATGCCTGCCGCAACCGATCAGAGAAATGAGCACAAGCAGTACAGAGCAAGCGAAGCCAATATGATTTTCGGAAATCGTGGCTTCTAGGCTGAGTGGCATAACGGCCAAGTTCAGCGGCCCAACGCTGGGCGACGTTTCGGCCGGACGGGCAGCATCCTCGCCCAGTGTTGCGTCCGCTGGAACGCATTGTTATACCGCCTTCTTCGTTTCAGGGGGGTCTTCGTTGTCTGGCGTCAAACTAAGCGCTTCGTACCAAACCGCGTACGGTGAGTTCGTCACCATCCGTCGGTTGTAGTCCGGCGCTCCGTCTGTCCACCAGACAGGACCACGCTCGCCCAGTGCAACCTTGACTTCGTGTACCTGCCGGCGAGCCGCGGCTTCTGCGTCCTCGTTGCTTGCTCGCTTGGCGCGGCCAACCGCCGACCGATGACGCATCAGTTCGCGAGTGAGACGCTGGGCCACATCTTCTGACAAAGAAGGGTTGGTGCAGCGCCAGAGTCTACCGCGTACGACGAAGTAGCGTCCATCTGGAGTTACAGGGTAGCGCATCGGGCACTTTGAAGTGGTATAACGTTGAGCCAAGCTGCAAAAGAACTCGTTTTCGCCTAGCACGTAGAGGCTCTGAAGCAGTCACGGGTACAAACACGCATCCAATATCGCCAGCACCTCGTCAATCAGGCTCCTCGGGACCACCGCAACTCTTCTTGCACGCCGCGCCTTGAAGTCAACGGACCGGATCTGGTCGACCATCACCAGACCCTCGATGCCGTCCACTTGGTCCAGCGAGACGTGAAACGGATAGCCACGATCGCTGCGGGTGATAGGGCAGACGATCGAGATACCCGTCCGCTCATTGAAAAGGTCGTTGCTGATCACGAGTGCCGGTCGCCATCCCCGCTGCTCGGAACCGGATGTTGAGTCGAAGAAAAGAGAGACGACGTCGCCCTTGATTGGTATATACGCCATCCTACCACACCTCCTTGCCCGCCGGATCGCCCCATTCTGCTTCGTGCGGCTTGTAATCCTCGGGGATCCCCCGCACCAGTTCCTCGAGCTTGTATTTACCCCGACTTCGGGACACGGGTGTGACCGTCAGAACGCCTTCTTCAACAGAAATGACGACCTCCTCGCCGATCGTGATGCCGGCTTCCTTGAGCAGGTCCTTCGGTATTCGGAGTCCCTGGCTGTTTCCCCAGCGCTGGATCTTCGTCGTCATATATCCTCGTGATTGGTAATATATACATGTATATACCTGTAAGCTGACGCGGGTTCCGCCTTCGTAGCAGACGTGACCCTCACCGGCATCCCTCAAACACTGAACGACCCTGTAATCAGATCACTTGCCACGTTTGCGCCAGCAACCGCCCCGGCGTCAATGGCGTGGTGCACCTGCTGCCTCTTTGTCGTGACGTCGCCTGCGGCGTAGATGCCCGGAATCGTGGTTTCCAGCATGTCGTTGACCTTCACGGATCCCTCCTCGTTGAGCTCAAGACCGAGTTTCTCGACGAGCGAAGTCTGCCGCTGCGGGGGACTGACATAAACATGGTCCAGGGGAATTGTCCCCGCACCATCCACCTCAACCCCAGTGAGTTCCTCGCCTTCGCCGATGAACGAGACAACGCGGCCCTCGACCAACGCGATTCCCCGTTCGGCCAGGACTTGACGGACACTGTCGGGCGCCTTCTCATCGTGATTCCAAAACCCTACCGTTTCCGAGGCCAGTTCGTTTATGATGAGGAGTTTCACTACCGCTTCGGCCTTGTCGAAGAGCATCCCGAGCCGCTGATCCCGTCCTTCCCATCCCCAGCACCAGGGGCAGTCGTGGACGCACTTACCCCACTTCTCACTGAGCCCGGGGATGTGAGGCAGCTCCTCCACGACGCCGAGGGCAAGCACGACGCGCCTGCACTCCTCGATGGAGCCATCCTCGAGAATCGCGCGGAATGCGTCCTTCCCGCCTTGAATCTCCGTGACTAAGCCCTTCTGCAGGGAGAACAGATCTCCATAAGCCTGCAGCTCTTCGTGGGCGATCCGGCGGAACTCCATCGGACTCCGGCCGGCGTTGGTGATATTGCTCTGAATACCCTTCGAGACGATGTGCCGAGGTTGAGCCGCGTCGATGATGCGCACCCGGCGGCGCACACGCACGAGGTTCAGGGCGGCGCTCAGGCCGCCGGGACCTCCTCCTACAATCAATACGTCATGCATGGATTCAGACTGTTGTGTGACTCATCATCACATGTTACCCGAGCCGTCGATACCCCGTATCTGCAAGGAGCGTTCCCTCGCCCGCGCGGCTGAGCGCTGAGGACGTGGTCCCCCGCTGGAGGGGGCGGCTGGAGCGACAACCGGTGAACCCGAACGCAGCCCGCAAGTGCTGGGTGGAGCGGAAGCCGGGGGAGGTCACATATGGAGGAAGCTGCCACTCGCAGAGGCACACTGCCGCAAAGAATGCCAAGCCGCAAAGGGAAGAAGAATCTCACGCAGAGAGCGCAGAGAGCGCAGAGTGGCTTGACTCAAGCGCCGAGTGCCAAGACTTTGATGCCGGCGCCCTGTGAGCGCGCGTCCGTTTCGTCACCGCGCAAATGGCTTTGGCCGTCGCCACCAACGTGCGCGTCACGTCCGGGCAGTCACCCGCACTGAAACCACCCCCGGCTTCCGCGCGCCGGAGCCTGTATCGAACGAAGGTGAGAGCTCGCGCTCCAGCCTGCCCCCTCGGGGAGGGGGACGCGGGGTGACTACCCGTATCCAAAATCTCGGCCGACACCCTATTTTGCACACCATGACCCGAACACTACACTCGCTCACCTCAGTCCTCCTCATCCTCCTCACGGCATCCCCACTGGCTGCCCAGAACGACGTGCAACCTGAAGACGGCACGCCCCGATTCGACCACTTCACCTACGAAGGCCGCGATCCGGTCTACGACTCGGTTGCCGCGGGACCCGACGAGTACCTCAATCCGATCATCGCCGGATTCTACCCCGACCCGAGCATCGTCGCAGTGGGGGAGGACTTCTACCTCGTCAACTCGAGCTTCTCATACTATCCGGGCGTTCCGATCTTTCATTCCACGGACCTCGTCAACTGGACGCAGATCGGCCACGTGCTCGACCGTCCCTCGCAGCTCAATCTCGACAGCCTGGGCATCTCGCGCGGGGTCTTCGCGCCGTCGATCCATTACCACGACGGCACGTTTTACATGATCTCGACGCTGGTGGACGCCGGCGGGAATTTCTACGTGACGGCCGACGATCCGGCGGGACCCTGGTCAGACCCGGTGTGGCTTCCCTTCTACGGCATCGATCCCTCCATTTTCTTCGACGACGCCGGCAAGGCCTATCTCGTCAACAACGATGCGCCGGCGTACGAGCCGCTATACGACGGTCACCGCGCAATCTGGATGCGCGAGTTCGATCCAACATCAGGTACCGTCGGCGATCCCTGGGTCATCGTCGACGGCGGCGTGGATCTATCCAGCGAACCGATCTGGATCGAAGCACCGCACATTTACAAGGTGGATGGCAAATACTATCTCATCTGCGCGGAGGGAGGGACGGCGGATTGGCACTCCGAGGTTGTTTTCCGGGCGGATAAAGTCGAGGGGCCGTACGTGCCTTTCGAAGGAAATCCGATTCTCACCCAGCGCCACCTCGACAACGCCGCGCCATTCCACATTTCGACGACGGGCCATGCCGATTTCGTCGAGACGGTGAATGGCGAGTGGTGGGCCGTTTTCCTGGGTACGCGTCCCTACGAGGACGAGCACTACAACATCGGGCGCGAGACTTTCCTGCTGCCGGTTTCGTGGGAGGATGGATGGCCCGTCATATTGAAAGGCGATGCGCGCGTTCCTTACTCGCTCAAGAGGCCGAACCTGCCGCAACAACCGCGTGCCGGCATCCCTCACAATGGGAATTTCACCCTCCGAGAGGAGTTTGACCGAACGACGCTCGATCCGTACTGGAACTTCATCCGAACGCCGCACGAACCCGTTTATGACTTGACGTCGCATCCCGGATGGCTGACGCTTTCGCCGAGACGGGTTCGACTGCAGGATCCGGCGCAGCCTGCCTTCGTCGGACGCCGGCAGCAGCACGCCTGGGCGTCGGCATCGACCGCGATGGAGTACCGCCCGGCGGATGAAGGGGACGCGGCCGGACTGGTCGCCTTCCACGACGAGGACAACTTCTACGCGATGTTGGTCACGAGGGCCGGCGACGTCACGATGATCCAGTTGACGCGCGCGAACAGAGGACTGCCGGAGATCATTGCCTCAGTCCCGATCGACCTGCCAGACGACGATACGGTCCATCTCAAGATCGACGCGGCCGGATCGAAGTACAGCTTCTATTTCGCTGTCAGTCCGGATGAGTGGGTCCCGCTGCTCGAGGATGCTGATGGGAGAGTGTTGAGCACGCGCGTCGCAGGGGGGTTCGTCGGGACGTATTTCGGGTTTTATTCGTTTGGGGACGACAAATAGTTCGGGTTAGAACCCTCACAACATTGAACCGACTCCCGCACGCCCAGGCTGCGACGCTCCAGTAGAGTTATTGAATTACGAGTTTCCGAGTTGCCGCCACGCCGTCCGAGCCAGTGAGGCGCACCATGTAAACGCCGACAGATAAGTGACCGACGTCAACGCTCATCGTGGCTTTCGTGTTCGCGCTCAGAAAGACTTTCCTACCTAGGACCTCCTGACCGAGAAGCGTCGTGATCGAAAATCTGTAGTTGCCGGCGTCACTGACGGAGGTTTCTACTGACAGCGTATGCAGTGAGGGGTTTGGAAACGCTTCGAAGGAAAGACCCATGGCTCCTGTTGTGACGTCCTCGGTGCCAACCGAGGGAACCAGGGTGAGTCTCCAAAGCTCCGACCAGGCACTAGTATCCGCGTCGAGGATGGCTCTGACCCTCCAATCAAACGATCCCTCCTCGCAGGGGCCGTAGATGCAAAACTCCTCCGCTGACCATTTGCAGGAGTTGAGTACGTCGTACCTCGCCAAGAGTAGGTCGGCAAACACAATGTTTGAGCCAACGGAATCGCGAAAGATTTGAAGCTGGTAGGTTGCCAGTGTGTCCACATGCGTCCAACCCAGCAGAGGGTGGACGTGTCCCC